>DATKFT010000126.1:0-19120 GCA_035544335.1 Pseudorhodoferax sp. | reverse complement strand
GCGGTCGAGCAGCACGCAGTGGTAGTCGTGCGTGGCCAGCGCGGCGGCGGCCTGGTCGCCGCGCTGCAGCCAGTCGACGGCATAGCCGTCCAGCTGCAGCCACGATTGCAGGGTGCCGCCCAGCGAGGCGTCGTCTTCGATCAGCAGGATGCGCACAGCCGCAAGGCTACACCGTGCGGCTGATGCGAAGCTGAAGGCCTTTCAGCAGGCTTTTGAGCGGGCTTTCAGGCGGGCGCTTCAGCGCGCCTGGATGGCCGTGTCGGGGAAGTCGCTGAACAGCCCGTCGACGCCGGCCGCGTAGAAACGCTTGTACTCGTTGACCGGATCGCCCCTGTCGTCCGAGGGCAGGCCGGTCAGCTCGTTGCGGAAGGTGTAGGGCACGACCATGAGTCCCGCCGCGTGGGCGTTCTTGATCACGTCGGTGGTGGGCATGACCACGCGGTCGCGCTCGTCGATCTTGCCGTCGCCATTGAGGTCGTCGGGCTGGCCGTCGTTGTTGGCGTCGACCTGCTTCGTGGGGATCAGGTAGGGCTTCCAGGGGCCGATGATGTCGGCATAGGTCTTGATCTCGCGCAGGCCCTCGGGTGTCAGCAGGCTCGCGAAGCTGCGCGGATCGCCGGCCACCGCGAAGTCGTAGGGCTTGTCGTAGGGCGCGACCAGTTGCACCACGCCGTTCTTGTCGACGGAGTCGCCGTCGATGAGCTGCACGAGCCGGATCTGGCTCTTGCTGCGCAGGTACTTGAGATTGGAGACCTCGAAGGACTGCACGATCACGGGCGAGCTCTTGTGCGTGTAGCCGTAGCCGGCCAGGATGTCGAGCAGGCGGTCTTCGAGCTTGAGCCCCAGGTTCACGTGGAAGGTCGGGTGCTTGGTCTCGGGGATCACGCCGACGGTGCGGCCCAGGCGCTGGCTCTCGGACCTGGCCAGGTCCAGCACCTCCTGCAGCGTGGGGATGCGGAACTGCTGGTTGTAGCTCTGGTCGCGCGCCGCGTTGGCCTGCTTGGCGAACAGGGTCTTGAGCTCGGAAAGCAGGAAGTCGGAGGCGAACCAGCCTTCTTCGCTGACGCCATCGACGACCTTGGTGGTCTTGCGGCTGGCGAACTCGGGCCGCGTGGCCACGTCGGTGGTGTTGGTGATGTTGGGCTCGTGGCGCGCGACGAGCACGCCGTCCTTGGTGGCCACGAGGTCGGGCTCGATGAAGTCCGCACCCATGTCGATGGCCAGCTGGTAGGAGGCCAGCGTGTGCTCGGGCCGGTAGCCGCTGGCGCCGCGGTGGCCCACCACCAGGGGTTTGTCGCCGCTCAGCGTGGGGTAGTCGTCACCGTCGCTGCCGCAGGCGGCGAGCAAGGCGCAGGTGGCCAGGGCGGTGGCGATCGGGCGCAAGAACGGGAAGGCGTGCTGCGGCTGCATCGGTTCTCCTTGTGGTCGGGCGGCAATCGGGCGGCGCGAGTCTCCGCAGCCATCATGACAAGGCCGTGAACGGCCTGGCAGCCCATTTGCAAGCGGGTGTGACAGCCGCGGGCCTTCAGCGCAGAGAGCGCCCGACAACCCCGATCGCGACCATGACGGCGCCCCACAGCAGCACGCCGCCCCAGGCCCTGACGAGCAGGCGACACGGGTGCGGATGCTGCCCGGCTGGGCCCCGCGCCGCAGCGCACCAGGGCCTCAGATGTCCAGCGGCACCTTGAGCCTGGACACCGGCACCAGGCCCTGGTCGCCATCTTCGTAGACCAGGTAGACCGAGGTGGCGAGCAGGCTCCAGCAGGCCGTGTAGTGCTGGCCCTGCAGCGTGGCCGAGGCCGTGCGGAACATGGCGCGCGCCTCGGGTTCGATGCGGTTGAGCACGGCCTCGCTCGCGCAGGCCGCATCCTTCAGACGGATGGAATCCTGGCCATCGTTGAGCACGAGGTCTTCTGCCTGGGCTGGCGCACCCAGCAGTGCCGCGCACAGCACAGGGAGCAGGGCGATGGGACGCATGGTGTCCTCCGGTGGTGCGCGGCGGGCTGTCGCGCCTCGTTTTCATTGTGGTCGGCACCCTGCTGCGCTGCTGTAGGACGCTGCAGCGACGCGCGCTGCGATCTTGGCGGATGCCGCTGTCCGACGCGGGCCGGAGAGGCCCCTGATGCTGGCTTCGTGCATCATCGACGGTTTGGTCCGCCGTCCACGATGTCCGCTCTGCCCGCTCCCCCCGCCCAACCCGTCTGGCTGACCGCCAACCTCGTCGCGCAGCTGGCGCTGGGCCTGCTGGCCATGACGGTCTGCCTGCCCTCCATGCAGGACTGGCCGGCGCAGTTCGGCGCCACGCAGGCCCAGGTGCAGCTCGGCTTCGGCGGCTATGTCGCGGCCTACGGCGTGTTCCAGCTGGTCTACGGTGCGGTGTCCGACCGCATCGGGCGCAAGCCCGTGCTGCTGGCCGGCCTGGCCCTGGCGCTGGTGGCCTCGGTGGCCGCCGCGCTGTCCGAGAGCCTGTGGGCGCTGAACCTGGCGCGCACGGCGCAGGGGGCCGGCTGCGCGGCCGGCATGGTGATCGGCCGCGCCATGGTGCAGGACCTGTTCACGGGCGCCGAGCGCACGCGCGTGATGGCCTTCATCGGCATGATGATGGGCCTGTGCCCGCCGACGGCCATGCTGCTGGGCGGGCAGATCCATGCGCGCTGGGGCTGGCAGGCCAATTTCGGGCTGATCGCGCTGCTGGCCGCCTTCCTGTTCGTGGCGGCCTGGCGCGGCCTGCCGGCCACGCGCCCGCCCGCCAACGCCGAGGGCGCGCGCCTGGCGGCGCTGCTGGGCGGCTATGCGCGGCTGGCGCGCGAGCCTTCCTTCGTGCTGCACGTCGTGATCCTGGCCATGACCTCCGGCACCTTCTACACCTTCCTGGGCGGTGCGCCGCTGGTGCTGGCCGGCTATGGCGTGGGGCCCGAGAAGGTGGGCCTGTACGTGATGTGCCCGCCCGTGGCCTACGTGTTCGGCAACCTGCTCACGCAGCGGCTGCTGCGCGCGGGCCGCAGCGACCGATTCCTCATGAACCTGGGCCAGGCCACCACGCTCAGCGGTCTGGTCACGGTGCTGGCGCTGGGGCTGGCGGGCGTGCGCGAACCGCTGGCGCTGGCCCTGCCGATGCTGGGCATGGGCATCGGCCACGGCCTGCTGCTGCCGCCCACGCTGATCGGCACCGTGGGCCTGGTGCCTGCGCTGGCCGGCTCGGCGGCCGCCGTGGGCGGGCTCATGCAGCAGCTGACGGGCGCGCTGGGTGGTTTCGTCGTGAGCCTGGTGCCGCTGGACGGGGCGGTCTGGATCGGCGCGCTGATGCTGGGCTGGGCGCTGGCGGGTGTGGCCGCGCAGGCGGTGCTGCTGCGGCGCCAGACCGCGGCCGCCGCGGTGCCGCGGCCCCGACCCCAGGCATAAGCTCAGCACGATTGGTTCGTTGGTGCGACACGGGTGCGCGCCCAGAATGCGCGTCCGCCCCGTTTCTGCTCCGCATCCATGTCGCTTTCCGTTCTGCTGCGCGCCTTGTGCGCGATGTCCCTCGCCGCGGGCGCCGCGCTGGCCGCCGCCCAGGGTTTCCCGAACAAGCCCGTGCACCTGGTCGTGCACAACAACCCGGGCAGCGCGCTCGACGTGATCGCGCGCCAGGTCGCGCAGCGCCTGTCGGACGCGTGGAAGCAGCCCGTCGTGATCGACAACCGTCCGGGCGGCGGCGGCATCGTGGGCACGGACCAGGTGGCGCGCGCGCCGGCCGATGGCTACACGCTGCTGGCGGCCGGCGAGGGGCCGATCTCCATCCTGCCCGCGCTGGGGGTGGCCTTGCCCTATGTGCCGCAGCGCGACCTGCTGCCGATCGCGGCGCTGGCCGAGCTGGAGTTCGTGCTCGTGGCCAACCCGCGCACGGGTTTCAAGACCCTGGCCGACCTGGTCGAGGCCGCGCGCCGCGCGCCCGGCAGGTACAACTACGCCTCGGCCGGCAACGGCAGCCCGCAGCACTTCGCCACCGAGCTGCTCAAGCAGAAGGCCGGCATCCACCTCACGCACATCCCCTATGGTGGCGGCCCGGCCGGCCTGGCCGGCGTGGTGGCCGGCGACGTGGACCTGATGTTCATCGCGATCGGCGTGGCGCGCCCGCAGATCCAGGCCGGGCGCCTCGTGGCGCTGGCCGTGGGCGGGGCGTCCGAGCACCCGCTGCTGCCCGGCGTGCCCACGGTGGCCAGCCGCTACCAGGACTTCGCCGCCGGCACCGGGCTCGTGCTGTTCGCACCCGCCGGCACGCCGGCCGCCGTGGCCGAGCGCCTGGCGGCGGACACCCGCCGCGTGCTGGCCGCGCAGGGCATCACGGTGTCCGCGGCCACGGGGCCGCGCCTGCGCCGGCTGCTGGCCGCCGACGTGGAACGCTACCAGGGCGTGGTGCGCACGGCGGGCATCCGGCCCGATTGAGCGGCCGCGGCGCTGCCGCCGTGGGGCGCGCGCTCCATGACGGCTCGTGGCGGCTAGTGGCGGCTGCCGCGCCGCGCGATGGTCTTGGCCATGCTCCAGCGGTGCACCTCGCTGGGGCCGTCGTAGATCCGGAAGGCGCGCATGTCGCGGAAGATGCGCGCGACGATGGTTTCGTCCGAGACGCCGCTGGCCCCCAGGATCTGCACCGAGCGGTCGACCACGCGCCATTCGGCTTCCGAGCACAGCACCTTGGCCACGCTGGATTCGTGCCGGCCCTTCTCGCCCTGGTCCAGCACCCAGGCGCAGTGCCAGATCGCGAGCCGCGCGCTGTGCAGGTCCATCTCGTTGTCGGCCAGCATGAAGCCCACGCCCTCGTGCTCCACGAGCGGCTGGCCGAAGGCCTGGCGCGTCTTGGCGTAGTCGGCGGCCACGTCGTGCGCGCGGCGTGCCTGGCCCAGCCAGCGCATGCAGTGCGTGAGCCGCGCGGGCGCCAGCCGCACCTGGGCGTAGCGAAAGCCCTGGCCGATCTCGCCCAGCACGTCGGTCGCGGGCACGCGCAGGCCATCGAAGCGGACCACGCCGTGGCCGCCCGTGAAGCAGCTGTCCAGCGCGTCGATCTGGCGCTCGATCACGATCTCCTTCTGGGCCATGTCGGCCAGGAACATGGTGGCGCTGCCGTCCTCCATGCGTGCCATGATGATCGCGAAGCCCGCACCCGTGGCGCCCGTGATGAACCACTTGGTGCCCGTGATCACGTAGTCGTCGCCGTCGCGCACGGCCACGGTCTGCATCATGCCGGGGTCCGAGCCCGCACCGGGCGCCGGCTCGGTCATGCAGAAGCACGAGCGCACCGTGCCGTCGATGAGCGGCTGCAGCCAGCGTGCCTTCTGCGACGCCGTGGCCACGACCTCCATGAGGTGCACGTTGCCTTCGTCGGGTGCATGGATGTTCAGCGCCACGGGGCCCAGCGGCGAGTAGCCGGCCTCCTCGAACACGATGGCCTTGTCCACGTGCGACAGGCCCAGGCCGCCATGCTCCTTGGACGCATGCGGCGTCAGCAGGCCGGCGCGCTTGGCACGCGCGACGAGTTCGTCGCGCAGGGCCTCGTGCGGGCCGTGGTGGTCCTGGCGCGGGTCCTTTTCCAGCGGAATCACTTCTTCTGCGATGAAGCGGCGCGTGCGCTCCTGCAGTTCCTGTTGCAAGGGGGAAAGGCTGAAATCCATGGGCAGGGGCTTGGGTGTAGCAAAGGGCGCGAGCCTAGCGCAGCGCTTCGCCACGCCCTTGTCACCTTGGCAACCCGGAACGCCACAACTGTCGCCTGCGCGGCAGCGGTGGCGCCGCCGCGGCGCACCGGAAGGCCCGGTGGCACGGCTGGCGGGGGCCGCGGCCAACTGCGCAGGTGCGCGGCCGCGGCAGAGAGGGCTTACTTGTTCACGTCGATCTTGGCCAGGATGCCCTTGAACATCTCGCGGTCGGCCAGGATCTGCTGCAGGAACACGTCGCCTTCACCGTAGGAGTAGCCCAGGTTGGCGCGCTCCAGCGTCTCGCGGAAGGCCGGCTCGGCCGCGGCCTTGCGGGCCATGGTGCGCAGCTTCTGGACCACGTCGTCCGGCGTGCCCTTGGGCACGACCAGGCCGCGCCAGGCGCCGACGGTCAGGTCGATGCCGCGTTCCTTGAAGGTCGGCACATTGGCGAACAGGCCGGGCATGCGCTGGTCGGACATCACGGCCAGCAGGCGCAGCTTGCCGGCCGCCACGTGCTGGGCCACCTCGCCGGGGCTCACGGTCACCGCGTCCAGGTGGCCGCCCAGCAGGCTCAGCACGGCGGGGTTGCCACCCTGGTAGGGGATGTGCGTGAAGCGCGTGCTGGTCTTGCCTTCCAGCGCCAGCGCGGCGACGTGCCAGGCGTCGCCGGTGCCGGCGTTGCCCACGCGCATCTTCTCGGGCGCCTGCCGCGCGGCGGCCAGGAACTCCTCGATGGTTTTCCAGGGCGCGTTCGCGCTGACCGTGATGGCCGAGGGGTCGTTGTTGAGCCGCGCGATGAAGATGTAGTCCTCCACGACGACCTTGGTCAGGTTCAGCGCCGGCAGGATGGCCAGGTTGACGCTGATCACGCCCATCTTGTAGCCGTCCTTCTTGGCCATGGCCACGTCGGTGAAACCGATCGAGCTGGCGGCACCGGGCTTGTTGACGACGACGATGGGCTGCGGGAAGTGGTTGCGTGCGGCCTCGGTGAAGCTGCGTGCCACGGCGTCCGTGCCGCCGCCGGCAGCGGCGGAGACGACGAGTTCGACGGGCTTGGACGGGTAGTCCTGCGCCGATGCGGGCATGGCCAGGGAGAGAGCGGCAGTGCACGCCAGGCCGAGCAGGAGGTGGCGCCGGCCGGGCGTTGCGAGGGAATGGATCATGAAAACTTCAGAAGAAAAACTGGCCCATCGCCAGTGGGCAGCGAGTGTCGTGGCTAAGCTAGGGTATCCGAGTAGGTGTTAGCACTGAGGCTCAGAGCGGCCCGGTTCCTCAGAAGGTCACGACCACCGAGTCCGCGCTGCGCCGGGCTTCGCCGTGGTAGACCGCCTCGATGTTGTTGCCGTCCGGGTCGAGCACGAACGCGCCGTAGTAGCCCGGGTGGTAGGCGCGCTCGCCGGGGCCGCCGTTGTCGCGGCCGCCGTGCGCCAACGCGGCTTTGTGGAAGGCGTCCACGGTGGCGCGGTCCTTGGCCTGGAAGGCCAGGTGGTGGCGGCCCGTCAGCTGGCCCTGGGCGGCTGCGCTGCTGGCGGTCGAGACGAACAGTTCGTCGACCCAGAAGTAGTCGTCACCGCTGCCGCTGAGCGGGAGCCCCAGCGTCTCGAACACGGCGGTATAGAAGCGCCGGCTGGCCTCGAGATCGCGCACCACCAGCTGGATGTGGTCGATCAGCCGGCCCCGGTGCAGTTCGTTGGTCTCCATCGCATGCTCCTCAAAAAGGGAAAAGCCGGCAGCGTACGCCCATCCGGGGGCGCCGTGCCGGCTTGTCCGCAGCGGTGGCGGGAGATTTCAGGCGGCGGCGCGGCGCCTGCCCATCCACTGCACGAGCCGCGGCAGCACCAGCACGGCCAGCACGACGACCAGCAGCGCCAGCGACATGGGCCGCTGCAGGAAGACCATGGCGCTGCCTTCGCCGATGGACATGGCGTTGCGCAGCTGCGCTTCGGCCAGCGGACCCAGGATCATGCCCACGACCACCGGGGCGGTCGGGAAGGCATGGCGGCGCATGAGCACGCCCAGCAGGCCGATCGCGAACAGCAGGAACAGGTCGAACGCGCTCTGGCGCATGCCGTAGGCGCCCACGGTCGCGAAGATCAGGATGCCCGCGTACAGCTGCGGCTTGGGGATCTTGAGCAGCTTGACCCACAGGCCGACCATGGGCAGGTTCAGCACCAGCAGCATGAGGTTGCCGATGTACAGCGAGGCGATCAGCGCCCAGACCAGCGCGGCCGAGCTCGTGAACAGCTGCGGGCCGGGCTGGATGCCGTAGTTCTGGAACGCGCCCAGCAGCACGGCCGTGGTGTTGCTGGTCGGGATGCCCAGCGTGAGCAGCGGGATCAGCGCGGCCGTCACGGTGGCGTTGTTGGCCGCCTCGGGGCCGGCCACGCCCTCGATGGCGCCGCTGGTGCCGAACTCGGCCTTGTCCTGCGGATCCTTGACCAGTTTCTTCTCGGTGGCATAGGACAGGAAGGTCGGGATCTCCGTGCCCCCGGCCGGGATGCAGCCGAACGGCGTGCCGATGGCCGTGCCGCGCAGCCAGGCCGGGATGGAGCGCTTCCAGTCACGCCCCGTCATGTGCACGCGGCTGAGCTTGTTCTGCGTCTCCACCTGGCGGCCTTCGTAGAGCGCGGCGAACAGCACCTCGGCCACGGCGAACAGGCCCACGGCGACCAGCACGATCTCGATGCCGTCCAGCAGCTCGGGGATGTTGCCCACGTAGCGGCCCTGGCCGGAGATCTGGTCCAGCCCCACGCATCCGATCGCCAGCCCGATGAACAGCGCGGTCATGCCGCGCAGCGTGCTCTGGCCCAGCACTGCGCTGACCGTGGTGAAGGCCAGCAGCATGAGCATGAAATACTCGGGCGGGCCGAGCTTCACGGCGAACTCGGCCACGGTGGGCGCGAACAGCGTCACGATCACGGTGGCGATGGTGCCGGCCACGAAGGAGCCGATCGCCGCCGTCGCGAGCGCCGCGCCGGCCCGGCCGCTCTTGGCCATCTTGTTGCCCTCCATGGCCGTGACCATGGAGGCGGTCTCGCCCGGCGTGTTCAGCAGGATGGAGGTCGTGGAGCCGCCGTACATCGCGCCGTAGTAGATGCCGGCGAAGAAGATCATCGAGGCCGTGACCTCGACCTTGCCCGTGATGGGCAGCAGCATGGCCACGGCCACGGCCGGGCCGATGCCGGGCAGCACGCCGACGGCCGTGCCGAGCGCGCAGCCGACCAGGCACCAGAGCAGGTTGCTGACCGTGATGGCCTGGGAAAAGCCCTGCAGCAGGGCGTTGAAGATGTCCATGTCAGTGGTCCTACAGCCAGCCTGTGGCGGTCAGTCCGGGCAGGTTGATCGCCAGGAACTGCGTGAAGGCCCAGAACACGGGCGCGGAGATCGCCAGGCCCGTGGCCGCATCGCCAGCCCAGGTGCGCGCGCTGCCGGCCATGGGCTGGCCCGCGGCGCGGCGCAGGCCTTGCACGGCCAGCACATAGCACAGCGTGCAGCCCAGGATGAAGCCCAGGTGCTCGATCAGCGCGGCGTTGAGCAGCAGGCCGGCGCTGACCCAGAGCAGGCCGCTCCAGTAGGGCGCGGGCAGCCCGCCTTCACCGTCCATGTTGCGAAAGCCGCCGCTGCGGGCCTCCCAGAGCAGGCACAGGCCGCACAGCGTCAGCGCGGCCGCACACAGCATGGGCAGGAAGTTGGGGCCCACGCCGCCGTAGCCGGCCTCCGAGGAGATGCCCAGCGCACCCCAGCCCAGCGCCAGGCCGGTCAGCAGCACGCCCAGGCCGACCAGGGTCTGCGGGCCCTTGTTGGAAGAAAGATCTGTCATCCGGTAACTCCAGAGGCATGGCGCCATGGGCTTGGCGCGACCGAGGGCATGGCACCCGCGGATCGGGCTTTGCCCGGCCGCTGGGTGCGCCCCCTCGAGGGCGGATCGGCCGGCCACACGCAGTGCAGCCGGCCAAACGGGGGGCGTTACACCATGCCGGCCTTGGCCATGATGGCGCGCAGCGCGGCGAATTCGTCGTCGACGAACTTGCCGAACGCCTCGCCGCTCAGCACGGCCGGCGTCCAGTCGTTCTTCTTGAGCGCCTCCTGCCAGGAGGCGCTCTTGACGGCGGCCAGCACCATGTCGGTCAGCGCCTTGCGCTGCGCCGGGTTCAGGCCCGGCGCACCGTAGACGCCACGCCAGTTGCCGATCTCCACGTCGATGCCCTGCTCCTTGAGCGTGGGCACGTTGCTGTCGGGCAGGCGCTGGGCCGAGGTCACGCCGATGGGGCGCATCTTGCCGTCGGCGATGTAGGGCGCGAACTCGCTCATGCCGCTGCCGCCGATGCTCACGTTGCCGCCCAGGATGGCGGCCGTGGCCTCGCCGCCGCCGCGGAAGGCCACGTAGTTGATCTTGGACGGATCGACGCCGACCTTGCTCGCGATCATGGCCGCCGCGATGTGCTCGGTGGCGCCGCGCGAGCCGCCGCCCCATTTCACGCTGCCGGGGTCCTTCTTGAGCTGGGCCACCACGTCGGCCATGGTCTTGAACGGCGAGTTGGCCGGCAGCACGAACACGTTGTATTCGCTCGTGATGCGGGCGATGGGCGTGGCCTGCGACAGGTTCACGGGCGGCTTGCCCGTGATGATGCCGCCCAGCATCACGGCGCCCATGACCATCAGCGCGTTCGGGTCGTTCTTGGAGCCGTTGACGAACTGCGCCAGGCCCAGCGCGCCGGCCGCACCGCCCTTGTTGTCGTAGCTGACGGTGTCGGCCACCTTGGCATCCTGCAGCGCCTTGCCCAGCGCGCGGCCGGTCATGTCCCAGCCGCCGCCGGGGTTGGCCGGGATCAGCATCTTCACGTTGGTCGCGGCGAGCGCGTGCAGCGGCAGCCCACCGGTGGCGGCGAGTGCGGCAAGGGATTTGAGGAAGGTGTCGCGGCGCATGCGGGGTCTCCTGGTGTGCGGATGGTGGGCTCTGCCATGGGCTGACCAGAACCTGACGGCGTGGCTATGATGCGCCGGCCTCCTGTCAGTTGGCTGTCCTGCAGCCCCGGGTAAACACCAACCACCATGAAGCTGCTGCTGGTCGAAGACGATCCCGCGATGCAGGCCACGCTGCAGCGCACGCTGGGGCGCCGCCGCATCGATGTGCGCGTGTGCGGCGATGGCGCCGCGGCCCTGGCGCAATGGCAGGCGCTGGAGCCCGACGTCGTGGCGCTGGACCTGAGCCTGCCGGGCCGCGACGGCCTGCAGGTGCTGGCCGACGCGCGCGCCGCGGGCCTGCGCACGCCCGTGCTGCTGCTGACGGCGCGCGGCACGGTCGGCGACCGTGTGCTGGGGCTGAACGCCGGTGCCGACGACTACCTGCCCAAGCCCTTCGACCTGGACGAACTGGAGGCCAGGCTGCGCGCGCTGCGCCGGCGCCAGGGCGGCGCGGACGAGCCGCAGCCCGAGATCGGCGCGCTGCGGCTGGACCCGGCCAGCGGCGCGGTCTACCTGCGCGGCGAGGTGCTGGAGCTCACGCCGCGCGAGGCGGCGCTGCTGCGCGCGCTGATGCCCAGGCCCGGCCATGCCGTGGCCAAGGAGCGGCTGTTCGCGCTGGTGTTCCCGGGCGAGGCCGAGGTGCAGACCGAGGCCATCGAGGTCGTGGCCTACCGGCTGCGCAAGAAGCTGGCCGGCAGCGGCGCCAGCCTCATGACCTTGCGCGGCCTGGGCTACCTGCTGCGCGAGGACCCCGGCGCCTGACGCGGTGGCGACCATGCGGGCGAGCTCGCTGCGTTTTCGGCTGCTGGTGGGCCTCCTGGTGCCGCTCACGCTGTTCATCGTCGTCAACAGCGTGAGCGTGTACCGCCAGGCGCTGGTCGCCGCCACCACGGCCTACGACCGCACCTTGCTGGCCTCGGCCAAGACCATCGGCGAGCAGCTCGACGTGCAAGGCTACGACGAACTCGCGCAGCTGCGCGCCACGGTACCGTATTCGGCGCTGGAGGCCTTCGAGGCCGACAACCAGAGCCGCATGTACTACCGCGTCTCCACGCAGTCGGGCGAGATGGTGTCGGGCTTCGCCGAGCTGCCGTTCTGGCGCGGGCAGCTGCCGGCCCGGCCGCCCTATGCGGCGCTCGTGGACTTCTACGACGCGCGTTTTCGCGGGCTGCCCGTGCGCGTGGCCGTGCTGCTGCAGCCCGTGGCCAGCGCCGAGGGCCGGGGCATGGCGGTCGTGCAGGTGGCCGAGACGCTGGAGCTGCGCGAGGCGCTGGCGCGCCGGCTGCTGCTGGACATGCTGTGGCGCCAGCTGCTGCTGCTGGCCGTGGTGGCGGGCGCCACGGTGTTCGTGGTGCAGCGCGCCACGCAGCCCGTGCGCACGCTGGGCCAGTCCATCCGCGCGCGCGCGGCCGACGACCTGTCGCCCATCGTGGCGGCCGATGCGCCGCGCGAAGTGGCGCCGCTCGTGGATGCGATGACCGCCGTGATGGGCCGGCTGCAGCGGCTGCTGGACCACCAGAAGCGTTTCGTGCGCGATGCCGCCCACCAGCTGCGCACGCCGCTGGCCGTGCTCAAGACCCAGGTGCAGTCGGCGCGCCGCGGCGACGTGCCGGCCGCACAGGCGCTGGCCGAGATCGCGCAGACCGTCGAGCGTGCCACGCTGCTGGCCAACCAGATGCTCGCGCTGGCCAAGGTCGAGCAGCTGCGCCAGCGCCCCGAGTTCGAGCGCCTGGACCTGGCCGAGGCCGTGCGTGGCGTGGCGCTGGACCTGTCGCCGCTGCTGGCCGAGCAGGGGCTGGACTTCTCGCTCGAGGTGCAGCCCACGCCCGTGCAGGCGCACCGCTGGATGCTGCAGGAGCTGGCGCGCAACCTGCTGCACAACGCGATCCGCCACAGCCCGCCGGGCACGGCGCTGCGGGTGGAGGTCGCGCCGCAGGCGGGCGGGGCCATGCTGCGTGTGGCCGACGGCGGCCCCGGCATCACGGCCGAACTGCGCCTGCGCCTGTTCACGCCGTTCGCGGCCGGCGACGTGGCGCGCGGCTCCGGGCTGGGGCTGGCCATCTGCCGCGAGATCGTGCAGGCGCTGGGCGGTACGGTCACGCTGGACAACCGCACCGGGCCGCACGGCCAGGTGCTGGGGCTGGACGCCGTGGTGCTGCTGCCGCCATCCGCGGCGGCGCCTGCACTGGCGCAGGCTTAGACACGGGCCGAGGCGCGACCCTAGGCGCGGGCCGCCACGGCGGCGCGGAGCCGGTCGCGGCCCTGCGCGTCATGCGGCAGGAAGACCATGCCGATGCGGAAGTCGCCCGGGCCGCTGTACGAGGAATAGACCGCCTTGACTTCAAGCTGGAGCCAGCCGGCGTCGGCCGACGGACGCAGGTGCAGCGTGCAGCGCGAGCCGGGCGGGATCGGTCGGTCGGTCGACAGCGACAGGCCTTCGGCGCTGAGGTCCAGCGTCACGCCCTGGCGTTCGGTGCCGCCCAGGATCTGGATCGCGACGGGCCAGCGCAGTGCATCGCGGGGCTGTTGCCGCCGGCTGGGTTGGCCCGCGAAGGGGCCGGAGAGGATGGACGAAGGAGGCGGTGCGGACATGGATGGCGGTATGGGCGGCTCCGTCGTTGTTGCCAGCGCCTGGCCGTCGGGGCGGTCCGTCCTGGAACGCGATTATGCGGCGCCATCGCGCGGCTGTTAAGAAGAAGCCAGAGGTTGCACAGCGGTCCGGCGGTGGTACAAGACGCGCCGCTGCTTCTTATCTGGAGTCCGTATGCCCCGCTTCGCTGCCAATCTGAGCATGATGTACAACGAGCACGACTTCCTCGACCGTTTCGCGGCCGCGGCGCAGGACGGCTTCGCCGGCGTCGAGTTCCTGTTCCCGTACGCGTTCGCAGCGTCCGAGATCGCGGCGCGGCTGCACGGGGCCGGCCTGTCCCAGGTCCTGTTCAACGCGCCGCCGGGCGACTTCGAAGCCGGCGAGCGCGGCATCGCGGCGCTGCCGGGTCGCGAAGCGGAGTTCCGCAGCGGCTTTGCACAGGCGCTGGCCTATGCCGAAGCCCTGCAATGCCCGCGCCTGCATGTGATGGCCGGGCTCGTGGCGCCGGGCGCCGAGCGCGACCGCATGCACGACACCTACTGCGCCAACCTGGCCTGGGCGGCGGGCCAGGCGCATGCCGCGGGCCGCACGGTGCTGATCGAGCCCATCAACGGGCGCGACATGCCAGGCTACTTCCTGCAGCGCCAGGACCAGGCGCATGCCGTCGTCCAGGCCGTGGGCGCGCCGGGCCTGGCGGTGCAGATGGACCTGTACCACTGCCAGATCGTGGAAGGCGACCTGGAGACCAAGCTGCGCCGCTACCTGCCGACCGGCCACGTGGGGCACATCCAGATCGCGGGCGTGCCCGCGCGCCACGAACCCGACACGGGCGAGCTGAACTACCCGCACCTGTTCCAGGTGCTGGACGCGCTGGGCTACCCGGGCTGGGTGGGCTGCGAATACCGGCCGGCCAGCGGCACGCGCGCCGGCCTGGGCTGGCTGCGCTCGCTGGGCTGAGACTCCGGCCGGCGGGGCGCGGTCACCGGGCAGAGCCGGCCGCGCCCCGCCGGCAGGTGGGACCGGGTGCGCCCGGCAGGCGGTAGCTCTTCACGAAGTACGCGGGTTTGCGTACGCGGTCTCTTGTGGCTGCGATCGATTTGCATACATTTGAAAAGCGACAAAGCTGTTCGCTTTTTTGGGTGCAAATGCCATGTCCGTCTTGTTCCGTATAGGCTCTGGTGCACGTCCTGGCCCGCCAGCATGGATTGCCGAACGGCGCCGTCCGCGCGTGATGCTGGCCTGGGAGCATGGGCGCAATTTCGGCCGGCTGTCGCGCCTGCTGGCGGTCGCGCAGATGGTGGAGCAGCAGGGCGGCGAGCCGGTGTGGGTGGTTCCACAGAGCCAGCGCGATGCGGCGGCACTGCGCGTGCTGGAGCACCGCAAGCTGCAGGCGCCGGTGCTGAAGCAGCAGACCTTCGGACCGAATTTCCGCGCCGACTCCTTCGCCGAGGTGCTGATGGCCTCCGGTTTCGACGATGCGACGCGCTTGCTGTTGGCCGTCGAAGCCTGGGCCGACGCCATCGAAGCGGTCATGCCCGAATGCATCGTGCTGGACTACGCGCCGGCGGCGCAGCTCACGAGCCAGCTGTTGAACGTGCCGGCCTTCCAGCTGTCCAACGGCTTCGACGCACCGCCGCCGGACTGCCCACCCTATGCCAGCGTGCGGCCCGACTCGCCGCTGGGGCGGCGCACCGCCGGCTGCGTGGCGGCGCTCTCGGCCACGATTTCCGAGGTGGGGGTGCGCTTCGGCGGGCCGCGCGCGAGTTCGCTGGCCCACATCCTGCGCTATCCGCGCCATGTGCTCGAGTGCATTCCCGAGACCGATCCTTATGGGCCGCGGCAGGAGGCACTCTGGGTGGGGCCGCTGACGCCCCTGCGGGACGACGACGACCAGGGTGCGCCCTGGCCGTCGGGCCGGCAGGGCCCGCGTGTCTTCGCGCAGCTGGGCGGCAGGCGCGGCGCCACCGACTTGCTGGACGCGCTGCAGGAGGCCGGCGTGGACACGCTGTGCTTTTGGCGTGGGGCGCCCGACAGGGTGTTGGCGCGGTACGGCGAGGGCCCGGTGCGCGTGCAGGGCCATTTCACGCTGTCCGCCGAGATGTTGGCCGGCGTGGATGCGGTTGTCAGCCAGGGCGCCACGGCGCTGGTCAGCCGTGCGATGCTGGCCGGCAAGCCGCAGCTGATCTTTCCCGCGGACTTCGAGAAGCTCAAGGTGGCGCAGCGTGCCGCTGCGAGCGGGGCCGCGCTGGTGTGGAATCCCACGGAATGCGGTGCACGTGAAGCGCTGCAGCGGCTGCTGCACGCGCCCGCGCTGGCAGAAGCTGCACGCGCGATTTCCGCCCGCTACCAGCCCGACTGGTTCGAGGCGAACCGCAACCGTTTTGCGCGCAACCTGATCGGGTAGGCCGCCCCCGCGCAGCCGGCTCCGGCTCAGACCATCAGCGGGTCGACATCGATGGCCCAGCGCAGCACGCCCGCGGCAGCTGCGTCGCGCCGCGTGGCGTGCAGCACGCCCTGCCATGCGGCCATGAACTGCTGCAGCGCAGCACGCGATGCGCTTTCCACCAGCATCTGCGCGCGTTCCACGTTGGCCACGCGCTGGATGGCCGTCGGCACGGCGGGGTAGACCACGACCTGGTCCGCACCCGGCAGGTCCGCGGACGCGGCGCTGGCCAGCGTCAGAAACGCCTGCGCTGCCTGCTGCGTGCGGGCATCGGCACGCACCAGTGCCTGGAAGCTGAACGGCGGCATGCCGGCCTGCAGCCGCTCGGTCAGCTGGTCGGCTGCGAACGCCGGGTAGTTGTGCCGCCGCAGCGCCATGAACAGCGCGTGCTGCGGGTGGGCGGTCTGGATCCACATTTCGCTGGCCGCGCCCTGGGCCGCATCGCGCCCGGCCCGGCCCGCGGCCTGCATGAGCAGCGCGAACAGCCGCTCGGGCGCACGGAAGTCGCTGGAGAACAGCGCGCCGTCCGGGTTCACGGCCGCCACCAGCGTGATGCGCCGGAAGTCGTGTCCCTTGGCGATCATCTGCGTGCCGACCAGCACGTCGACCGCACCGGCATGGACCTGGTCCAGCTGCGCCTCCAGCGCGCCCTTGTGGCGCGTGCTGTCCGCGTCGATGCGCAGCACGCGCACCTGCTTGTCCTCGCCCTCGGCGCCGGGGCGCTCGATGCCTTCGAACAGCTGCGCGAGATGCTCCTCGAGCCGTTCGGTGCCGCGGCCCACGGGGGCCAGGTCCACGTCGCCGCACTCGGGGCAGGCGCGCGGCACGCGCTCGGTGAAGCCGCAGTGGTGGCAGCGCAGCGTGCGGTCGATCTTGTGGAACACGCGGTAGGCGCTGCAATGCGGGCACGCGCTCTTCCAGTCGCAGCTGGCGCAGGCCAGCACGGGCGCGTAGCCGCGCCGGTTCAGCAGCAGCATGGCCTGCTCGCCGCGCGCGATGCGCTCGCCGATGGCGGCCAGCAGCTGCGGCGCGAGCTGGGTGTTGCGCGGCTGCAGGCCCATGTCCACGAGCCGCACGGCCGGCAGCCGTCCCGCGCCCACGCGGCTGGGCATGGCGAGGCGCTGGTACTTGCCGCCTTCGGCCGCGGGGCGGCTGTGGTGCCAGCTCTCCAGCGAGGGCGTCGCGGAGCCGAGCAGCACATTGCAGCGCTGGCCCGTGTGCCGGCTTTCGAGCCGGCCGCGGTAGATGGCCAGGTCGCGCGCCGAGTAGCGTGCGCCTTCCTGCTGCTTGTAGCTGGGGTCGTGCTCCTCGTCGACCACGATGAGCCGCAGCCCCGGCATGGACGCGAACACCGCCATGCGCGTGCCCAGCACGATGCGCGCGCCGCCCGCGGCCGGGCCGGGGTGCGCGCCCAGCCAGCTGGCCAGCCGCTGGGCCGGTGTCATGCCGCTGTGCAGCGACACCAGGGCCTGGCGGCCGAAACGTGGGGCGAAGCGCGCGACGAAGCGCGCCTCTAGCTGCGGCGTGAGGTTGATCTCGGGCACCATGACCAGGGCCTGGGCCTGCGGGTCGGCGTCCAGCACCTCTTCGACGGCACGCAGGTAGACCTCGGTCTTGCCGCTGCCGGTGCTGCCGAACAGCAGGAAGGGGCCTTCCTCGGCGCGGATGCGCGCGAGTGCCTGCGCCTGCTCCTCGGTGGGGGACGGCGGGGCCGCCGCATCGCCCGCGGCCCCGGCGGCCGGCGCGCGCGCCTTGCGCTGCAGCCGGCGCTGCCATTGCGCGGCATCGAGCTCGCGCAGCTGCGGCGGCAGGGCCGCCAGCGCCACCTCGCCCAGCGCGCGCTGGTAGTAGCCCGCGGTAAAGCCGACCAGCTGGCGCCAGGCGGCGTTCAAAGGCGCGATGCCCTCGAGCACGCTGGCCACGGGCCGCAGCGTGGCCTCGCCGGGCGGCGGCGCGTCGTCCCAGACCACGCCCAGGGTTTCGCGCGTGCCCAGCGGCACACGCACCAGCGCGCCGGGCGCCAGCGGCTGCGCGCTGCTGTAGTGCAGCGGGCCCGCCAGCGCACTGTGCGCCGGCAACTGCACGACGACCGAAACGGTGAAAACCATGCTAGGCGACCACTAGCGGCAAGAGTTGATGTGAACTCAAGGTAATGCCCTTAAGTTGTTGATTCAGTTGGCGTTTGAAAGTCATCCAGAATGCCTGTGGATAACTTTGTTGATAGCCTGCCCTCAGCGCCGGCAAAGCCTTGCAAATCAACGCTTCCCACTTCGGTGCCCACAAATAGGGCAAAACATCAAATCCTTATGAATCAACAAGTTGCGTGAGCTTCAAAGTTTGTAGCGGGCCCAGGCCTGGGCCCGGGCGTTTGCCGCACCGCATCACCGTTTTTGTGCATAAGTGGGCCCGTCGCCAACAAGTTCACAGCCGTTTGGATGTATGCAGGCTGTCACCCGCGGCCGCGTGGGGGTCAAGCGCGCAGCGCGCGCGAGTGGCGGTGGACGGCCTCCACGAGCACCTGCACATGCTCGGGCGGCGTGTGCTGGCTGATGCCGTGGCCCAGGTTGAAGATGTGGGTCGGCCCCTGGCCCTCGCCCTGGTGCGGGCTGCCGAAGCTCTGCAGCAGCCGCTGGACCTCGGCGTCGATGGCCTTGGGCGGTGCGAACAGCACGTTGGGATCGAGGTTGCCCTGCAAGGCCTTGGTGGCGCCGATCTGCGCGCGGGCCCGGCCCAGGTTGACCGTCCAGTCCAGCCCCAGCACCTCGCAGTCCAGGCCGGCCATCTGGTCCAGCCAGATGCCGCCGCCCTTGGTGAACACGATGCGCGGGATGGTCTGGCCCGCATGCTCGGTCTTGAGCCGGCCCAGCACCTGCTGCGTGTAGGCGAGGCTGAACTCCTGGAAGGCGCCATCGGCCAGCACGCCGCCCCAGCTGTCGAACAGCATCACGGCCTGGGCACCGGCCTCGATCTGCGCATTGAGGTAGGCCGCCACGGCGTCGGCATTGACCTGCAGCATGCGGTGCATGAGGTCGGGCCGGCTGTACAGCATGCTCTTGACCAGGCGGTAGTCGTCCGAGCCCTGGCCTTCCACCATGTAGCAGGCCAGCGTCCAGGGGCTGCCCGAGAAACCGATCAGCGGCACGCGGCCGGCGAGCGCCTTGCGGATCGAGGTGACGGCGTCGAACACGTAGCGCAGCTTGTCCATGTCGGGCACGGCCAGCGCGGCCACGTCGGCCTCGGTGCGCACGGTTTTCTCGAACTTCGGCCCTTCACCCAGGGCGAAGGACAGGCCCAGGCCCATGGCGTCGGGCACGGTGAGGATGTCGCTGAACAGGATCGCCGCGTCCAGCGCATAGCGCTCCAGCGGCTGCAGCGTCACCTCGGTGGCGTAGTCGGTGTTGGTGGCCAGCCCCATGAAGCTGCCGGCCTTGGCGCGCGTGGCGCGGTACTCGG
>DATKFT010000125.1:0-1667 GCA_035544335.1 Pseudorhodoferax sp. | reverse complement strand
ATGCGCGTGGTCTCGTCCGCGCCGAGTTCGCCGTAGGTGACCGGCAGCAGGCGGCGGGTGTCGGGGTTCATCGTGGTTTCCCAAAGCTGCTCGGGGCTCATTTCGCCCAGGCCCTTGAAACGGCTGATGCTCCAGGACCCTTCGCGCACGCCTTCCTTGCGCAGCTTGTCCTCGACCGCGGTCAGCTCGCCCTGGTCCAGGCAATAGAGCTTGCGCGGCGGGCGCTTGCCCTGGGCCGGCACGTCCACGCGGAACAGCGGCGGGCGCGCCACGTACACGTTCCCGGCCTCGACCAGCTTGGGGAAATGCCGCAGGAACAGCGTCAATAGCAGCACCTGGATGTGCGATCCGTCCACGTCCGCGTCGGACAGGATGCAGACGCGTCCATAGCGCAGGCCCGACAGGTCGGGATCGTCGTTCGCACTGTGGGGGTCGACGCCGATCGCCACCGCGATGTCGTGGATCTCGTTGTTGGCGAACAGGCGGTCGCGCTCGACCTCCCAGGCGTTGAGCACCTTGCCGCGCAGCGGCAGGATGGCCTGGAACTCCTTGTCGCGCCCCATCTTGGCCGAGCCGCCGGCCGAGTCGCCCTCGACCAGGAAGACCTCGGTGCGGGTGGCGTCGCTGCTCTCGCAATCGGTCAGCTTGCCGGGCAGCACCGCCACGCCTGAGCTCTTGCGCTTCTCGACCTTCTGCGTGGCCCGCACGCGCGACTGCGCCTGGCGGATGACCAGCTCGGCCAGTTTCTTGCCGTATTCGACGTGGGAGTTCAGCCACAGCTCGAGCGCGGGCTTCGAGAAGCCGCCCACCAGGCGCACCGCGTCGCGGCTGTTCAGGCGTTCCTTGATCTGGCCCTGGAACTGCGGATCGAGCACCTTGGCCGACAGCACGAAGCTGGCGCGCGCGAACACGTCCTCGGGCAACAGCTTGACGCCCTTGGGGCTGAGGTTGTGCAGTTCGACGAAACCCTTGACGGCGTTGAACAGGCCGTCGCGCAGCCCGGCCTCGTGCGTGCCGCCGGCCGGCGTCGGGATCAGGTTGACGTAGGACTCGCGCACGACGTTGCCGTCCTCGGTCCAGGCCACCACCCACTGCGCGCCCTCGCCCTCGGCGAAGTTCTCGTTGTCGCCGCCGGCGTACTGCTCGCCCTCGAACAGGGGGATGAGCAGTTCGGCGCCGGCCAGCGCCTCGGTCAGGTAGCCGCGCAGGCCCTGCTCGTACAGCCAGGTCTGGGTCTCGCCGGTTTTCTCGACCCGCAGCGTGACCTTCACGCCGGGCAGCAGCACGGCCTCGCTGCGCAGGAGGCGCGACAGCCCGCCCATGGGGATGGCGCCGCTGTCGAAATACTTGGGGTCCGGCCAGCAGCGCACGCGCGAGCCGCTTTTCTTGCGCGTGGGATCGGCGACCTGCGCCAGTTCCTCGACCACGTCGCCGTGCTGGAACACCAGCCGGTGGGCCGCGCCGTCGCGCCAGACCGTGACCTCCATGCGCGAGGACAGCGCGTTGGTGACCGAGACGCCGACGCCGTGCAGGCCGCCGGAGAACGAATAGGCGCCGCCGCCCTGTTTGTCGAACTTGCCGCCCGCGTGCAGGCGGGTGAAGACCAGCTCGACGACAGGCGCGTTTTCCTCGGGATGCAGGCCGACGGGAATGCCGCGGCCTTCGTC
>DATKFT010000124.1:0-22576 GCA_035544335.1 Pseudorhodoferax sp. | reverse complement strand
GCGGCTGTCGCGCTACGTTCTCAATGCAAAGCCCATGGTCGTGATCACCGCGCCCGTCATTTATGCGATGATCGTTCCTTTCGTGCTGCTCGACATCTTCGTGACCGTCTATCAGGCGGTCTGTTTCCCGGCCTATGGCATCGAGAAGGTGAAGCGCGCGGATTATTTGATCTTCGACCGCGGGCATCTCGCCTATCTGAACGCATTGGAAAAATTGAACTGCGCCTATTGTTCCTATGCGAACGGCCTCGTCGCCTATGTGCGCGAGATCGCGGGACGTACCGAAGCCTACTGGTGCCCGATCAAGCATGCGAAGAAGACGACCGGCGCGCATGAGAAATATTTGAGTTTCGTCGGTTTCGGCGATGCCGAGGCCTATCGCGCGCGGATCGCGGAACTCGAGGCGGCGGAAACGAAATAGGCGGCGCTTCGGGGCACCGCCTGTTCTCATATCGTCATCCCGGGAGTCGTTCGCTCCGTACCAGCCGCCCCTGGACCCCGGGGCGAAGCCCGGGGTGACAGGAGTGGTTAGCTTCAGAAGCTCAGCGTCTTTGCCTGCACGACATGCGGCAGGGCCTGAATTTCCTTCAGGATGGCGGCCGGTACGTCGGCGTCGACCTCGATGAGGCAGATGGCGTCGCCGCCGGCGGCTTCGCGGCCGAGGTTGAAGTTCGCGATGTTGATCGCGTTCTTGCCGAGGATCGAACCCAGCGCGCCGATGAAGCCCGGCTTGTCCTGATTGGTGACGTAGAGCATGTGGTGGCCGAGGGCCGCTTCCATGTTGACGCCCTTGATCTGGATGAGACGCGGGCGACCGTCGGAGAAGACCGTGCCGGCGACCGAGCGCTCGCGCGTCCCCGTCTTCACGGTGAGGCGGATATAGGTCTCATAGGCGCCACGCTGCTCGCGCTTCACTTCCGCAACCTGAATGCCGCGCTCCTTGGCGATGACCGGCGCCGAGACCGTGTTGACGTCTTCGAGCTGCGGCTTCAGAAGACCCGTCAGCGCGGCGTTGGTCAGCACGCGCGTGTTCATGTTGGCGACGTCGCCTTCATATTCGAGCGTGACTTCGGTGATGCCTTCTTCCGTGAGCTGGCCCGCGAAGGAGCCGAGCTGCTGGGCGAGTTCGGCGAAGGGCGTCAGCTTCGGCGCTTCTTCGGCCGAGATCGACGGCACGTTGACCGAATTGGTGATCGCGCCGGTGAGAAGATAATCCGACATCTGCTCGGCGACCTGAAGCGCGACGTTCTCCTGCGCTTCATTGGTCGAGGCGCCGAGATGCGGCGTCTGCGAGATCACGGCCTGCAGCGACTCGGACAGCATGGCGCGCACCATGTCCTTCTCCTCGGCCGGGAACACGTCGATGACGCGGTCGATGGTCTTGGCCGCGCTGGACGTGTGCAGCGTGCCGAAGACCAGGTGGCCGGTCTCGGCGGCGGTCATCGCCAGCCGGATGGTCTCCAGGTCGCGCAGCTCGCCGACCAGGATGGCATCGGGATCCTCGCGCAGCGCCGAGCGCAGCGCATTGGCAAAGCTCATCGTGTGCGGGCCCACCTCGCGCTGGTTGACCAGGCACTTCTTGGACTCGTGCACGAACTCGATCGGGTCCTCGATCGTGAGCACGTGGCCGTACTCGCTCTCGTTCAGGTGGTTGACCATGGCGGCCAGCGTGGTCGACTTGCCCGAACCGGTGGGCCCGGTCACGGGCACCAGGCCGCGCGGCTTGAGCGCCAGTTCGCCGAAGATGCGCGGCGCGTTGAGCTGCTCCAGCGTCAGGATCTTCGAGGGGATGGCGCGCATCACGGCGCCCGCGCCGCGGTGGTGGTTGAAGGCGTTCACGCGAAAGCGCGACAGGCCTTCGATCTCGAACGAGAAATCGACCTCGAGGAACTCCTCGAAGTGCTTGCGCTGGCTGTCGCTCATGATGTCGTACACCATGCCATGCACCGTCTTGTGGTCCAGCGGCTCGACGTTGATGCGGCGCACGTCACCGTGCACGCGGATCATCGGCGGCAGGCCGGCCGACAGGTGCAGGTCCGACGCCTTGTTCTTGACCATGAAGGCCAGCAGCTGGGTGATGTCCACGGTCGGTCCTTGAGGTTTTGGTACTCTCGCTGCACGAATTATGACGAGCATACGCAGCAATCTCCAGCAAGTGCACGAGCGCATCGCCACCGCCTGCGCGCGCGCGGGACGTGCGGCCGACAGCGTGCAGCTGCTGGCCGTTTCCAAGACCATGCCGCTGTCCAGCGTGCAGGACGCGCTGGCCTGCGGGCAGACCGCTTTCGGCGAGAACTACGTGCAGGAAGGCGTGCAGAAGATCGAGGCGCTGCGGGCCTGGGAGGCCGAAAGCGGCGGGACCAGTGCGGTCCAATGGCATCTGATCGGGCCATTGCAGAGCAACAAGACCCGGGTCGTGGCCGCCAGCTTCGATTGGGTGCACAGCGTGGACCGGCTCAAGATCGCCGAGCGGCTCGCCGAGCAGCGCCCCGCCGAACTGGCGCCGCTGCAGGTGTGCATCCAGGTCAACATCGACGGCGGGGCCAGCAAGTCCGGCGTGGCGCCCGCGGAGGTGCTCGCGCTGGCGCGCACGATCGCGGCGCTGCCGCGCCTCACGCTGCGCGGCCTCATGACGATTCCCGAACCCGCCAGCGGCTTTGCCGCGCAGCGTGCCGTGCACGCGCAGGCGCGGGCCCTGTTCGAGCAGGTGCGCGATGCCGGCGCAGCCGGCCCGCGCTTCGACACCTTGTCCATGGGCATGACGGCCGACCTGGAGGCTGCGATCGACGCCGGCAGCACGCTGGTGCGCATCGGCACGGCGATCTTCGGCGCGCGCTGAAGCGCGTGCCCGGGCCAGCCGCTGGCCGCTACTGGGCTGGCACCACGATGGCCACGCGCCGGTTCTGCTGGCGCTGCTCGGGCGAGCTGTTGCCCGTGATCGGCGCGGCCATGCCCATGCCCACGGCGCGGATGCCGGCTTCGTCCATGCCGGCGGTCACCATCGCACGCACCACGGCCTGGGCGCGCCGCAACGACAGCTGCTGGTTGTAGGCCGCGCTGCCCGTGTTGTCCGTGTGTCCTTCCACGCGCACGCGCGTGACCTCCAGCCGGGCGAGCTGGCGGCCGAGCTTTTCGGCCGTGGCCAGCGTCTCGGCGTCCAGCGCGTCGGAGTCGTTGCCAAACAGCAGCTTGCCGTGCAGCGAAAACTCCCAGCCGTCGTCGGTGGTCTGAAAGCCCAGCGCCTTCAGCTGCTGCGCCAGGGTGGGCGCAGGCGCTGGCGCGGGGGCCGCTGGCGGCGGTGCCGCCGGCGCCGCGCAGCCCGCCAGCAGCCAGGCGCTGCCCGCGCAGGCCGTGGTCAGCCACGCGCGCCGCAGCATGATCCCATTCAACTCCATCACATCTCCGGAATGTCGCTCACGACGTGGGTGTCCGCGAACAGCTGGTTCCTGCCGCGGCCATTCTTCTTGGCCTCGTACATCGCGCGGTCGGCTGCGCGCAGCAGTTCGTCGGCGCTGTGGCCGTGCCGCGGGTACAGCGCGATGCCGATGCTCACCGACGGCACGATGTCCGCGTGGCGATCTGGCAGCGGCACGGCCACGGCTGCGTTGATTTTGTCAGCGATGCGCAGTGCATCGCGCACATGGTGCACGGGCGCCAGCAGCACGGCGAACTCGTCGCCGCCCAGCCGTGCCACGAGGTCGCCTTCGCGCAGCTGCGCGCGGATGCGCTGGGCCACCTCGATCAGCAGCAGGTCGCCGGTCGCATGGCCGTAGCGGTCGTTGATCTGCTTGAAGCGGTCGTTGTCCATGTACAGCACGGCGATGCTGCTGCCCTGGGTCTGCGCGTCCTGCAGGATGCGGGCCAGGCGCCGGCTGAAGTAGGCGCGGTTGTACAGGCCCGTGAGGCTGTCGTGGTTGGCCAGGTGCGTCAGCGCGCGGTTCTCCTGCGCGAGCTGGGCCTGCTGGATCTCGATCTCCACGAGCAGCGCGTTGAAGTCCTCGCCCAGCTCGTTGAACTCGGCGATCTGCGACCGCGGCGCGCGCTGCGGGCCGCCGCGCTGCTGGCGCGCCTGGTGCGTCATGGTGATCAGGGCCTGCACGGGCTCGACGATGTCGCGCTGGATGCGCCGCGACAGCAGCCGCAGGCCCAGGCCGGCCAGCACCAGGCACAGCGCGATGCCGGCCGCAGCCATGGCCAGGAAGCTGGCGAACACGGCACCGTCGCCGCGCAGGCGCACCTCGCCGATGCCGCGGCCGCGGTCCAGCACGGGCGCCGTGGCCGGTGCGGGCATCAGCAGCGCGCCGAGCAGCTCGCCGGTCCCCTCCGACCAGGCCCCGCTGTGCTGCGGCGCGGGGCGCTCGTAGCGCGCCAGCAACTGGCCATGGCGGTCGTGCAGCTCGGCCTCGCGCAGCGACTCGCGCTGTGCGATCACGGCCAGCTGCTCCATCATGGCCACGCGGTCGTTGAACACCACGGCCGCCTCCACCGAGTACGCGATCGAACGCGCGACCAGCGCGAGGTGGTTGTCCGCATAGGTGCGCAGGGCCAGCACGGCCGCCAGCAGCAGCGTGAGACCCACCGCCGCCATGCTGATGCTGGCCACGCGCACATGGGCGCGCCGCAGCGCCTGCAGCAGGCTGCGCTGCGCAGGTGTGCCGGCAGCCGGGGCGGGGCCGGACGCTCGCCGGTTCATGGCTTGCCCTCCTGGGCCTGGCCACGCCGGCCCAGGCGCAGGACCTGCGGATGGATGCGCACGGTGCCGCGTGCCACGGCGTCCATGTTGATCTCGAAGCGCACCCGTTGGCTGTCGGCGTCGATGTCCAGCCGGACCATGCCGCCGGCCGTGCAGGGCGTGGAGCGCTCGCACAGCGTCAGCACGGGCTGGCCCGTCAGCCCGCTCGTCAGCTGCAGCCACTGCGGTGCATCGAGCAGGCCCACGTAGAGTGCGTCGCACTGTTCGGCAATGGCTTGGCCGGGCTCCACGCGGCGCAGGTCCAGCGGGGGCAGGCCGGGCCAGGACAGTCCCTGCTGCAGCAGCCGTTCCGCATGCGGGCTGTGGCCCGCCACGCACAGGCGCAGGCGCTGTGGCGTGACCGGCCAGCGCGTGTAGGCCAGCACGCCGGCCAGCGTCTCGCGCAGGTCCAGGCCCGTGTCGCCCTGGGAGCCGGCCGGCAGGGCCAGGCAGGCCGCCAGCAGGGCGACCAGCACCGTGCCTGCGGTCCGCGGGCTTCGCGACGAGGGGGCGGCGGGAAGGCCGGGCGGCATGGTGGGACGGCGTGCGGACCCACGCCCGAGCAAATGGAGCCAGCAATGCTACCAGCACACCCTGACGCCGCAGCCGCGGCCGGGCCGCCCGCGGCGGGCGCGGGGATCAACTCTTGTACTTGATCGTGCAGCCGTACGGCGCCGTCTGGGCCTGGCTGATGGGCTGGCCGGCCAGCGCCTCGTTGAGCCCCTGGCGCACGTAGTTGGTGGCGGTCTTGATGTCGCTCACGCGGGCCGAGGCGATGGAGTCGATGCCGCCCGCATAGACCAGCGTGCCCTGCGGATTCACGATGTACATGTGCGGCGTGGTGCGCGCGCCGTAGGCCCGGCCCACCTGGCCTTCCTCGTCCATCAGCGTGGCCGTGGGCGCACCGGACTTGTCCTGGATCCAGGCGGCCAGCTGCTGCGGCGCCAGGTAGTCCGAGGCGGCCTTCTCGGTCGAGTTGATCGCCAGCCAGACCACGTCCCGGCCCGTGAACTCCTTCTGCAGCCCGGGCAGGTTGGCGCTGTCGTAGTGCTTGCGCACGAAGGGGCAGCCCGGATTGGTCCATTCCAGCACCACGGTCTTGCCCTTGAACTCGGCCAGCGAACGCGTCTTGCCGCTGGTGTCGGTCAGCGTGAAGGCCGGTGCGGGCTGGCCGACGGCGGCGGCCGCATGCGCGGCGCCGGCCAGCAGCGTGGCGCTGGCGGCGAGCGTGGCCAGCAGGGCCGTGCGGCGCTGCAGCACAGGGCGCAGGGTTCGGATCGGGGATGGCATCGGATCGGCTCCTTCGGGTTGGCAGTTACAGCGTGGCGATGGCCGCCCGCAGCTCGGAAACGCTCAGGATCTCGGACAGCACCAGGGGCGCGCCGCCCTGGCGGTACAGCACGTAGACCGGCACGCCGCTGCGGCCCAGCTCGCGCAGCGCGGCCGTGATGGCCGGGTCGCGCCGGGTCCAGTCGGCCGTCAGCAGCTGCACGTTCTTGGCCTCCAGGTCGGCCAGCACGCGCGCGTCGGCCAGTGCCGTGCGCTTGTTGTACTGGCAGGTCACGCACCAGGCGGCCGTGAAGTCCACGAACACGGGCTGGTTCTGCGCCAGGGCCTGCTGCACGCGCTCGGGCGCCCAGGGCTGCCAGCGCGCACCGGCGGCGGCCACGGGCGTGGCGGCCTCCACGGGCCGCAGCACGGCCGGACCGAACAGGCCCAGCATGCCCGCAGCCAGCACCAGCGCGAGCGTGCCCATGACCAGGCGCGTGCGCCCGGCCAGGCCCAGCGCCCAGACCACGGCCGCCAGCGCCACGAGCAGCAGCAGCAGCGCGGCGGCGCCGTCGATGCCGGTCTGCTGGCCCAGCACCCAGACCAGCCAGGCCACGGTGGCGAACATCGGGAAGGCCATGCAGCGGCGGAATACGTCCATCCAGGCGCCGGGCCGCGGCATCCAGCGCACCACGGCCGGCACCAGGCTGGCCAGCAGGAAGGGCAGGGCCATGCCCAGGCCCAGCACCGCGAACACCAGCAGCGCCTGCGCGGTCGGCAGGCCCACGGCGAAGCCCATGGAGGCGCCCATGAAGGGCGCCGTGCAGGGCGAGGCGATGGCCACGGCCAGCACGCCCGACAGGAAGGCGTCGGCGGTCGGGTTGCGTGCCTGCACGCTCGCCAGGCCCGAGGGCAGCATGCGGCCGAACTCGAACAGGCCTGCCAGGTTCAGCCCCAGCAAGGTGAACAGCACGGCCAGCGCCGCCACCACGCCGGGCGACTGCAGCTGAAAGCCCCAGCCCAGCTGCTCGCCGGCCGCCCGCAGGCCCAGCAGCAGGCCGGCCAGGGCCAGGAAGGACAGCACCACGCCCGCGCTGTAGGCCAGCCCGTGCAGGCGCAGCGCGCGCCGCTCGCCGGCATGGCGCGCAAAGCCCAGCATCTTGATGGCCAGCACCGGGAACACGCAGGGCATGAAGTTCAGGATCAGCCCGCCCAGCAACGCACCGGCCAGCGCGGCGATGAGGCCGATCGGCCGGCCGGCCTCCACGGGCGCGGCCGCCGCTGCCGCGGCGTTGGCTTGCAGCGCGGCGGCCAGCGCGGGCGACACGGTGGCGACCGGCGCACCCTGCGGCCAGGTGCCGGCCACGCTGGCCTCGGCGCGCCAGCCCTGGCGCCCACCCTCGGCGTCCAGCGCCACCACCACGGGCATCACGGCCGGGCTCGCGCTGCGCTGGTCCGACAGCGGCACGCGCGCGGTCCAGACCGCGCCGTCCCAGGCCTGGGTCCAGGCGCCCGCGGTCTCGATGACCTCGGGCGTCTCGGGGAAGAACTCCAGCGTCTTGCCGCGCAGCGCCGCCGGCAGCCCGCGCACCGACACGGCGAGGGCCTGGCCGTCGACGATCTCGACCGTGCTGCCGCCCGGCAGCGGCTGCGGATGGGCGGCCGCCGCCGCGGCGAACGCGGCCTGGTGCAGCGCGGTGGCGCCCTGCACGGGCAGCGTCAGCGTGAACTCGCCCTCTTCGGGGATGCACTCCTTGCGGCAGACCAGCCAGGTCGCGCTGAGCTTGACCTGCAGCTGCCCGTTCTCGGGCCGGAAGTCCGGGCCCACGGTCAGCGGCACGGGCAGCAGCACCGTGTTCTCGTAGCCGTAGTTGGCCAGCGGGCCGAGCGGGATCTTGTGCGGCACGGGCCAGGCGATCTCGCCGGCCTGCACGCCGGCCGGCAACTGCCAGCGCAGCTCGGTCGGCAGGCCCGAGTCGCCCGGGTTCTTCCAGTAGGTGTGCCACTCGGGTTGGTGCGTGATGGACAGGCCGAGCCAGGCCGGCTGGCCGGGCGCCAGGCCCTGTGGTGCCAGCGCGACGAGCTCGGCCCGCACCTGTGGCGTGGTCACGACGGCCGCATCGGCCTGTGCCAGGGCCGGCGCGGCCAGGGCGGCGGCCAGCAGGAGAGCGGAAATTCGGTGTTGCAGCATGCTGGACGGAAAAAGACGCAGATGGGAGCGCAGGCGGGGGGCAAAGTTCCGCGGCGTCACTGGGCGATCCCGCGTGCGGCCGTGCGCGCCTCTTCGGGCGGCCGGGCGGTCTCATGGATATGCCTTCGCGCTGCGCGCTGCGGTGCCGAGCACCTTGGGGCGGCGCCGGCGGCGCTCATGGCGCGAAGCCCAGCACCACGCGGCGGGCCATGGCGCCCTTCTTCTCGATCTTGGTGACGACCACGGCACCGATCTCGGCCGTGCTGGCCACATGCGTGCCGCCGCAGGGCTGCAGGTCGATGAGCGCCTCGGTGCCGATGCGGATCGTGCGCACCGCGCCCGTGCCGCGTGGCGGCGAGACCGACATGCTCTTGACCAGCGTCGGGTCGGCGTCGAGCGCCTCTTCCGAAATTTCACCCACCACGACCGGCAGCGCCTGCGCCACCAGGCGTGCGATGCCGGCGCTCAGCGCGTCCTTGTCCAGCGGCTGGTCGGTGTGGAAGTCCAGCCGCGCGGCCTCCGGCGTGATCGAGCAGCCATTGACCGGCAGCGCGACCAGGTGGCAGAGCAGGTGCGTGCTGGTGTGAAAGCGCATGAGCCGGTGCCGGCGTTCCCAGTCGATCTCGGCCGTCACCGCCGTGCCGGGGCCGCAGCGGGCCAGCAGCGCGTCCTGCCCGGGGGCCGGCACATGGCAGATGTCGGCGGTCGGCCGGCCTTCTGCGTCCTTGGCCTTGCGGGTGTCGGCCACCACCAGGCGCTCGCCGCCGGGCAGCAGCAGCCAGCCAGCGTCGCCGGCCTGGCCGCCGCCCAGCGGGTAGAACACCGTGCGGTCGAGCACGATGCCCTGCGGGTCGGCGGCGATGACGCGGGCGTCGGTGCGGCGCAGCGTGGCGTCCTGGCGAAAGAGGTCCTGTGTCATGGGCATGCGGCGGTACAGCGTGGGGGCGGCCATTGTCGGCGCGGGCGCCTTCGCCTGCCCAAGGCCGTTCACAAGGCCTTTCCCAGACCCTCTATCGTGCCGGTGCCGGTGCCGGTGCCGGGCCTAGGGCGCAGCCTGCGGCGCGGGCAGGCTGTCCAGCAGCTGCAGCGCGGCCTCGAAGTCGAAGCCCTCCACATGCGCGGCCAGCGCGCGGTGCTGCTGCGGCCAGGCCCGTTCCAGCAGGCTGCGCTCGCGCGCGAGCAGCGGGCCGGCCTGTGCATCGTCCTGCGCCAGCAGCGCGCGCAGCCGCTGGCGCAGGCGGGCCGCGGACTGTGCCTCTTCGGCGCCCAGGGCGGCCACGGTCCGGGCGGTGGTGGGGCCGGCCGCCTTGGCGCGCCGCGGCGGCTGTTGCGCCGCGGGCGTCAGCCACAGCGTCGCCCAGAACGTGCTGCCGGCGCCCGGCGTGCTCTGCACACCGGTGTCGCCTCCCATGCGCTGCGCGAGCTGGCGTGCCAGCGCCAGGCCCAGCCCGGTGCCGCCGTGGCGGCGCGTGGCCGACATGTCGACCTGCTCGAACTGGCGGAACAGGCGGACCGCCAGGTCCGGCTCCACGCCGATGCCCGTGTCGCGCACGGCCAGGCGCAGCAGCACCCGGTCCGCGCCGCGTTCGGCCACGGTCGCGGCGATGGCGATCTCGCCGTGCGCCGTGAACTTGAGCGCGTTGTCGATGTAGACCTGCAGCAGCTGGGCGATGCGGTCCGGGTCGCCGACCAGCCGGGTGGGCAGGTCGCTGGCCAGCTCCAGCACCACGGCCAGGCCCTTGGCCTGCGCGCGTGCGCGCGCCGCGTCGGCCAGGCGTTCGAGCACGGGGTCCAGATCGAATTCGACCGCGGCCAGCGCCAGCTGGCCGGCGCCGGCGCGCGAGAAGTCCAGCATGTCCTCGACCATGCGCAGCAGCTGGTCGGAGGCCTTGCGCAGCGTGCGCAGGTGCTCGCGCTGTTCCGCGTCCAGCGGACTGCTCTCCAGCAAATGGCACATGCCGCGCAGTGCGTTCATGGGCGTGCGGACCTCGTGCCGCATGGTGGCCAGGAAATCGGCCTTGGCCTGCACCGCGTGTTCGGCGCGCTCCTTGGCCTGCAGCAGTTCGTGCGCGGCGCGGCGCCGCTCGGTGATGTCCTCCAGCATCCAGACGATGCCGGTGGCGACCGCGTCGTCGTGCAGCGCGCGGCCCGACAGGTGGGCCCAGAAGCAGCCGCTGCCGTCCACGCGCCGCAGCAGCTCCTCGCGCTGCACCGTTTCGCCGCGCAGCATGCGCTCGCGCGATTGCGCCGCGAAGTCCAGCCCGTGCGAGGGGTCCTCGTACAGCGCGGCCGCGCGCAGGCCGACCAGTGCGCCCGGCGCGGCGCCGAAGATGCGGTCCAGCTGCGCGTTGCCGCGCACGATCACGCCGTCGCGCGTGAAGCAGATGCCCACCGTGGCCGACTTGAGGATGGCCTGTTGTTCGGCGATCGCCTGGCGCAGCGCGAGCTCTTCCTCCTGGCGGGCCGTGACGTCCTCGAAATAGCCCATCCAGGCCTGCACGCCGTCGGCACGCGGCGGTGCCGCGCGCGCGGTCAGGCGGACCCAACGCAGACGCCCGTCCACGAGGTAGCGGCCGGTCTCTTCGGCCTTGTACGGCAGCCCCGCGCGGCCGCGCTGGAAGCGTTCGCGTGCGGCCGCGCGCAGGCGCTCCACGTCCTCGGGATGGCAGTGCCGGTAGCGCCCCTCGGGGTCGACCAGCAGCTCTGCGGCCTCCACGCCCAGGATCTCGCGCACGCGCGGGCTCGCGTAGGTGCAGCGGCGCGAGCCGTCGGGAAAGGTCTCCAGCTCGTACAGCGCGACCGGAACCGTGTCGAAGATGCGCTGCAGCTGCTCCGATGCCGCGTCCTGCGGCCCGTTCTGGGCCGGCTGCTGCGGGGATCCGGGCTGCGGCATGGGGTCTCCTCGTCGAAAGGTCGGGCGTCCGGAACGTCTGCGCGTTCTGGTGACGCCGGGTTGTCTTCTAGAACTCCAGGTTGTCGATCAGCCGCGTGTTGCCCAGCCAGGCCGCGGCCAGCACCACGCGCTCGGTGTCGCCGGGCCGGGCCGGCTGCAGGTCGGCCCGGCGGCGCACGGCCACGTAGTCGGGGCGCCAGCCCAGCGCGCGCAGCGCCTGCATGGCGGCCTGTTCAGCGGCCTGCGTGCCCTCGGCGTCGGCGCCCGCCGCCGCGGCGACGGCGCGCAGCTGCGCATGCAGCGCGGTGGCTGCGCGGCGCGCGTCCGCGTCCAGGTAGCCGTTGCGCGAGGACAGGGCCAGGCCGTCCCCGGCGCGCACCGTGTCGCCGCCCGCGATCGCCATGGGCAGCGCGAAATCGCGCACCATGCCCTCGATCACGCGCAGCTGCTGGTAGTCCTTCTTGCCGAACACCGCCAGGCCGGGCTGCACGATCTGGAACAGCTTCATGACCACGGTGCACACGCCCGTGAAGAAACCGGGCCGGAACTGGCCTTCCAGGATGTCGGCCAGCGCCGCCGGCGGGCTGACGTGGTAGCCCTGCGGTGCGGGGTACATCTCGCGTTCGTCGGGCGCGAACACGATGTCGCAGCCCGCCTGCTGCAGCAGCGCGCAGTCGTTCTGCAGCGTGCGCGGATAGCGGTCGAAGTCCTCGTTCGGCGCGAACTGCAGCCGGTTGACGAACACGCTGGCCACGACCGGCAGGCCGCTGGCGCGGGCCTGGCGGACCAGGGCCAGGTGGCCCTCGTGCAAGTTGCCCATGGTCGGCACGAAGGCGGGGCGCGGTCCGGCCTGCAAGGCCTGGCGCAATTCGGTGATGGTGTGGATGGTTTGCATGCGGGTCCCCTGAAATGGATGGCCGCGAGTTTGCCTTGTGCGCCGCGGCGGCCTGCAGCCGGCTGGCGGCACGGCCCCGGCCAGGGCGCCGGTGGTCACGGTGCGAGTGCCTCGATCAGGCCGATCGCCACGTCGAACGCGTAGTCGTCCACGGCGCGGCGCAGCGGCTGGTACTGGGCCTCGAACAGGCTGCGCAGCGCGGCCTCGTGCTGCTGCACGAAGCTGTGCGCATCGGGGTCGGCGCCGGCCAGCAGCGAGGACAGCTGGCCGAGCAGGTCCTCGCGCTGGGCCTGTGTGAGCACCGCGGCGGGTGCGGCCGGTGCGGTGCCGGCGGCCGCGGGCGCCAGCAGCGCGGCCAGCGCACCACGGCGCTGCTGCAGGTCGGCGTGGAGCTGGTCCAGCTGCGCGTCCAGTGCAGCCGCGGGCGTGCCGCTGCGCAGGGCTTGCTCCAGGACCTGGGCCTGGGCCGGCAGCCGCTGGCAGCCCAGGTTGGCCGCGACGCCGCGCAGGCTGTGGGCCCAGCGCTCGGCCGCGGCGCGGTCGTCCGTGGCGAGCAACGCACGCAGCGGCGCGGCGCCATCGGGGTAGCTGGCGACGAAGCGCTGCAGCAGGCCCTGGTACAGCGGCTGGCGCCCGAGCACGCGGCGCAGGCCGGCCGCCGCGTCGAACTGCGGCAGCTGCGCCAGCGCCGCGAGCAGCGCGTCCTGCGCCGGTCCGGGTGCCGGTGTCGCGGCAGGTTCTGCAGGTTCTGCCGGCGCTGCCGGCGGGCCCCCCGGCCGCAGCCAGCGCAGCAGCACGGTCCACAGCACATCGGGGTCGATCGGCTTGCTCACGAAGTCGTCCATGCCCGCAGCCAGGCAGCGCTCGCGGTCGGCCTGCATGGCGTTGGCCGTCATGGCCACCACGGGCAGGCCCTGCAGCGACGCGATGGCGCGCAGCGCGCGTGTGGCCTGCAGGCCATCCATCTCGGGCATCTGCATGTCCATGAGCACGAGGTCGTAGCGGCGCCGTTGCGCCATGTCCAGCGCGATGCGCCCGTTGTCCGCGATGTCCACGCGCAGCCCCGCGTCCTTGAGCAGTTCGCTCGCGACGAGCTGGTTGATCGCGTTGTCCTCGGCCAGCAGGATGTCGGCCCCGCCCAGCGCGCGCACGCGCGCCAGCAGGCCCTGGGTGTCGTCGCGGTGTTCGGCGTGGCGCGCGCTGCCCTGCGGCGCGAGGCCCAGCAGCTGCACCATGCCGTCGTGCAGCAGCGAAGGGTTCAGCGGCTTGGCCAGCAGCTCGGTGATGCCCACGGCGGCGGCGCGTGCGCGCACGGACTCGCGGTCGCCGCGCGTCATGAGCGCCAGCCGCGGTGGCGGCTGCAGGCCCAGGGCCGCGATCCGCTCGGCCGTGGCGTAGCCGTCCATGCCGGGCATGTGCTCGTCCAGCAGCACGGCGTCGAACGGTGCGCCGTCCGCCTGCGCGCGCGGCAGCAGCGCCAGCGCCTGCGCGCCGGTGCCGGCCTGCACCACCGACAGGCCCAGGCGGCGCAGCAGCTCGGCCGTGATCTCGCACGCGCCCGCGTGGTCGTCCACGAGCAGCACGCGCGTGCCCGGCAATGTGCGCGGCAGCGTGGCGCCGCCGGCCTGGCCGACGCCCAGGCGCGCCGTGCACCAGAAGGTCGAGCCCTGGCCTGGCGTGCTCTGCACGCCGACCTCGCCGCCCATGAGCGCGGCCAGGCTCTTGGCGATCGCCAGTCCCAGGCCGGTGCCACCGTACTTGCGCGAGGTCGAGGCGTCGGCCTGCTGGAAGTTCTGGAACAGCAGCGCGGTCTGCTCGGGCGTGAGGCCGATGCCCGTGTCGCGCACCGCAAAGCGCAGCAGCGCGGTGTCGGCCTGGCGCTCGAGCAGCCTGGCGCTGACCACGATCTCGCCGCTGGCCGTGAACTTGGCCGCGTTGTTGCTGAAGTTCAGCAGGATCTGGCCCAGCCGCAGCGGGTCGCCGAGCAGCCGCGTGGGCACGTCCGGCGCCAGGTCGAACAGCAGCTCCAGCGGCTTGTGCTTGATCTGCTCGGACAGCATGCCGGCCAGGTTGTCCAGCAGCTGCTCGAGGTCGAAGGGCACGACTTCGATGCCGAGCTTGCCGGCCTCGATCTTGGACAGGTCCAGCACGTCGTTGATGAGCCCGAGCAGGTGCGTGCCCGCGCCGTGGATCTTCTGCATGTAGTCGCGCTGCTGCGGCGTCAGCGGCGTCTTCAGCGCCAGGTGCGACAGGCCGATGATGGCGTTCATCGGCGTGCGGATCTCGTGGCTCATGTTGGCCAGGAACTCGGACTTGGCGCGCGTGGACGCCTCGGCCTGGTCCCGGGCCTGCACGAGCTCGGCCTGGGCCGCCTTCTGCGCGGTGATGTCCTTGATCGAGACGATCAGGCGCTCGCCCTCGTCGCTGCGCGCGAGGAAGCTGTTGAGCTCCACGTCCACGCGGCGGCCGTCCGCGCGGCGGTGCTGGCCCTGGCTCTGCTGGTAGCCGCCCGAGTCGCGCAAGGTCTCCAGCGCGGCGCGGAACTCCGCCAGGCCCAGGCCGGGCATGAAGTCGGCCAGGTGCAGCGCGGTGCAGTCGCTTTCGCTGTAGCCCAGGTGCTGCTGCGCGGCGAGGTTGGCGTAGACCACGCGGCCGTCTTCGGTGTCCAGCCAGAGCATGGGGCCGGCGTACTCCTGCACGTGGCGGCTGAACAGCAGCTGGCGCTCGTTGTGCTTTTGCTCGGTGACATCGTCCAGCGTGAACTGCAGCAGCTGGCGGCCCGCGTGGACCAGGGCCATCAGCGTGACGCGGGCGTCCCAGACCTGGCCGTCCGGGCGCTGGTGGCGCGCCTCGAAGACGCTGACGCCGTCGCGCAGCGCCATGCGCACGTTCAGCGCGCGCTCGCGGACCAGGCGCGCGGGCGTGTCCAGGTAGGGGCGTTCGGCGGGGTCGGGCGCTGTGCTGTCCAGCACCTGCTCGCGGCTGCCGAAGCCGTAGATGCGCACCGCGGCCTCGTTGCAGTCGATGAAGCCGGGCAGCGCGGGGTCGAACACCACCATCGCGCGGCGCGACTGCTGGAACAGCATGCCGTAGGCCTCGCTCTGGCGCAGGCGCTCGCGCTGCTCGGCCGCGGCCGTGACGTCGAGCGCCAAGCCCTCGCAGACCACGCTGCCCGGCGCCGTGCCCAGCCGGCAGCGCAGGCTGTGGCGGATCCGGCGCGGCTGGCCGTCGAGCGTCGCGCGCGCCTCGAACGCCTGCGGCCCGGTCGAGCCCTGCGCCAGCGCCGCGGCCACCAGGGACTGCTGCAGCGCGCGCAGCTGGGCGGCGTCGTCGGGGTGCAGCGCTGACCAGCGCAGCGCGGGATCGCGCTGCAGGGCCTCGGCCGCGATGCCCAGCACCGCGTCGGCGCGGCCCTGCACGAAGTCCAGCGCCTCCCGGCCCGCCTGGTCCACGTGGAGCGCGTAGGCCAGCACGGGCAGCCCGTCGCCGAGCACGCGCAGGGCCGCCTCGGCCTGCCGGGCGTGCTGCAGTGCGCCGCGCGCGCGGTCGCGCTCGGCCCGCAGCTGCGCCACCTGCGCGCGCAGGGCCTCGGTTTCGGAGGGGTCGAAGCCGGGCATGGCGGGCCGCTAGCCTGCGGGCCTTGCGTGGTGTGTCAAAAGACCTGCTGACACAGGAACACTCTCCTACGCGCTGCGTTGCTCACATGGCGCGGATGGGGGGTAGCTTTGTTCGTTTTTTGCGCGGTTTCTGAGCAGAAATCCGTGCAAATTTCATCCGAATGTTGTAGCAGAGTTCGCGTCGCGCGGCAACCGCGCGGGCCTGGCGGGATCGGCGCCGGGCAGCGGCAGCGCGGTCTTGTAGCGCACCTGCTTGAGCGCGAAGCTCGAACGGATCTTCTCGATGCCCGGGATGGGCGTGAGCTGGTCCAGGATGAAGCGCTCCAGCGCCGCGATGTCGGCCACGGCCACGCGCATGAGGTAGTCGCTGTCGCCCGTCATCAAGTAGCACTCCATGACCTCCTCGTGCTGCGCGATGCGCTGCTCGAAATCGGCCAGCGCGGCCTTGCTCTGGCGGGTCAGGCTGATGGAGATGAACACGCTCAGGCCCAGGCCCAGTGCGGCCGGGTCGGCCAGCGCCACGTAGCGTGTGATCACGCCAGCGGCCTGCAGCGCCTTGACCCGCGCCAGGCAGGGGGAGGGCGACAGGTGGACGCGGCGCGCGAGTTCCACGTTGGAGAGGGCGCCGTCCTGCTGCAGTTCCTGCAGGATGCGCAGATCGGTCGTGTCCAGTTTCATGGTATGCCTCCGTTGTGATCGATGGCGGCATTTTCTGCTGCTGCAAGGGCATGGGCTGCGCAAGCTGCCCGGTCGTGGCGTCCCAAGCGCACGGCGGGGTGTCCTGCGGGCCAGCCCGCGCCGGCATGAAAAAACCCGCCGGAGCGGGTTGTCGGAGGGAGGGAGTGGCCGAACCGCCATCAGCTGCGGCGCCGGCGCAGCCCCGCCACGCCCAGCAGTCCCAGGCCCAGCAGCGCGAGCGAGGACGGCTCCGGGATTTCGAGCGGCTGGGCCGTGATCTGCAGCGCGAAGGCCACGAGGTTGTCCATGCCTTCCTGCGTCGTGAAGCCCACGCACGGTGTGCTGGCCGAGACGGCCAGGCAGGCCGGACCGGGCAGCGGCAGCAGCGCCGGCGCTGCGTAGTAGCTCGCGTAGTAGGTGTTGCCATCGAACATGAAGCCGTTGTTCACCGAGCCTTGCAGCACCCAGATGTCGTTGCAGGGCGTGGGGCTGGCGACCAGGCAGGGCGTGGCGTTGGGCGTTTCGCTGAACAGGATGGTGTAGGTGGCCGAGAAGCTCTGGTAGGGGTCGCCGCTGCCCGCTTCGCGCAGCTGCAGCGTGGAGGTCAGCGTGGCCTTGGTCAGCGAGGCATTGGCTGCGGAGACCACGTTGTTGGCGTGCGTGTAGGTGTTGGCTGGTTGTGCCCCGCCGTTGGTCGTGATCATGCCCCCGATGGGGCTGTTGCTGATGCCGATGCCGCTGCGGCCGGTGCCCGGACCCGTGGTGCAGCCCGGGCTGCCCGCGCCCCAGCTGATCTGCGCGCTCGTGACGTACTGGCAGCCGCCGCCCGCTGTGAAGGTGGTGGAGCCGGCGGAGGTTTCGAACACGCTGGTGGCGATGTAGTCCCATTGCGTGATGAGGGGGGCGGACCAGGCGAGCCCGGTGCCGAGGACTGCGGCAGCCGCGAGGCCTGCGCGCAGCGTGTGGCGGAGGGTTTGCATACGAAATCTCCTTCGTGAAAACAAGTAGCTATGAAACAAAAGGTCGACGAATTTGTCGACTGTCCTTTCATTGCATTTCCCATGCCACACAAAAAAAGACGAATCAATTCATCGTGCGCAAACCCGCCGCGGTCCGCGGGCTCCCGGTTTTGTCAGCCAAGCCGACATGCGTGTGTTTCAGCCGAAAAATGAAACGAAACCAAAGGCTTACAAACCAGCAACCGCCGGCGGTCCATGCCCGGCACCGATCTGCCACCAGCCCGGCAGCAGGGCCTGCACCTGGCGCCGCGCAAAGCGTGTGTCGATCAGCACCACCACGCCGCGGTCCTCCTGCGTGCGGACCACGCGCCCGGCCGCCTGCACCACCTTGCGCAGGCCCGGGAACAGATAGGTGTAGTCGTAGCCGGCGCCGAAGGCTGCCTGCATGCGCCGGCGCATCTCCTCGTTGACCGGGTTGATCTGCGGCAGCCCCAGCGTGGCGACGAAGGCGCCGATCAGCCGGTCGCCGGGCAGGTCGATGCCCTCGCCGAAGCTGCCGCCCAGCACCGCGAAGCCGATGCCGGCGCCGCCCGGCGCGAAGCGCGCGACGAAGGCCGCGCGTTCGGCCTCGTCCATGCGCCGCGCCTGGCGCCAGTGCGGGATCTGCGGGTGCGCCTGCGCGAACGCATCGGCCACGAGCGCCAGGTAGTCGTGGCTGCTGAAGAAGGCCAGGTAGTTGCCGGGCTGCGCCTGGTACTGGCGCGCCATCAGCGCGGCGATCGGCGCGGCCGAGGCCTGGCGGTCGGCGAAGCGCGTGGAGATGCCGCCAGCCACGTGCACCTGCAGCTGGCCTGCGGCATAGGGCGAGGCGATGTCCACGAAGGGCGTGTCGGCCGGCAGGCCCAGCGTGTCGCGGTAGAAGTCCGGCGGTGCCAGCGTGGCCGAGAACAGCGTGCTGCTGCAGGCCGCGGCCAGGCGCGGCGCGAGGAACTCGGCCGGGATCAGGTTGCGGATGTGCAGCTCGGCGTCGTTGCGCCCCTGGGCCCGGCCCGGCGGCAGGCGCGTCACGTCGACCATGGAATGCGCGCCGAAGTCCTGCGCCAGCCGCAGGAACTGCAAGGCCTCGAACCACCACGCTTGCAGCGCGGCGTCGGCCGCATGCGGGGCGCCGGGCGCGGCCTCGGCGAAGTAGGTGCCGAGCGCGCCGGCAGCGTCCTGCAGCGCCGCGGTCCAGGCCGCGGGGGGCTCGGCGCGCGTGCTGTAGTCGGCCGCGTCCTCGGCCAGCAGCGCACGCCACTGGCGGTCCAGCCGGTCCAGCGGGCGCTTCAGCGTGGCCGGCGCCTCGCGCGCCAGCGCGCGCAGCTGGCCGCGCTGCATGCCGGCCGAGTACATGGCGCGGCCGCGGTCCACGAGGTTGTGCGCCTCGTCCACGAGCACGGCCACGCGCCACTCGTTCTGCAGCGTGAGCGCATACAGCATGGCGCTGCCGTCGAACCAGTAGTTGTAGTCGCCCACCACCACGTCGGCCCAGCGCGCGAGCTCCTGGCCCAGGTAGTAGGGGCAGACCTGGTGCGCCAGCGCCACGCCGCGCAGCGTGGCGCGGTCCAGCGGGCCGGCCGCGACGGCGGCCGCGCGCGCGGGCGGCAGCCGGTCGTAGAAGCCGCGCGCGAGCGGGCAGGACTCGCCATGGCAGGCCTTGTCGGGGTGCTCGCAGCTCTTCTCGCGCGCGGCCAGCTCCAGCACGCGCAGCGGCTGGCCGGCCGGCGCGATGCGCGCCAGCGCGTCCAGCGCAAGCTGGCGGCCCGGCGTCTTGGCCGCCAGGTAGAACAGTTTGTCGATGCGCTGGCCCGGCCCGGCCTTGAGCAGCGGGAACAGCGTGCCCACCGTCTTGCCGATGCCCGTGGGCGCCTGCGCGAGCAGCGGGCGCTCGCGCACGGCCGCGCGGTACACGGCCTGCGCCAGGTCGCGCTGGCCCGGGCGGAACTGCGCGTGCGGAAACGCGAGCGCCGTGAGTGCCGCGTCGCGCGCCGCGCGGTGCGCCTGCTCCTGCCGGGCCCAGGCCAGAAAGTGCGTGCACTGCGCCTCGAAGAAGGCGCGCAGCGCGGCCGCGTCGTGCTGCTCCTCGAACACGGTCTCGCGCTGGCTCGCGATGTCGAAGTACACGAGCGCCAGCTTCAGCGCGGGCAGGCCGCGCTGCGCGCAGAGCAGCCAGCCGTAGACCTTGAGCTGCGCCCAGTGCAGCGCGCGCTGCGTGGCGCTCTGGCGCGCGAGGTCGCCGCGGTGGGTCTTGATCTCCTCCAGCCGGCTGCGCCCCGCGTCGAAGCCATCGGCGCGCCCGCGCACCAGCAGCACGCCGTGCCGGCCCGACAGGCTCAGCTCGGCCTCGTAGCCGGCCGTGCGCCGGCCCGTCACGAGCGCATGGCCGGCGATGCCCTCGAGCGCGCTGGGCGCGGGCGTGAAGCGCAGGTCCAGGTCGCCGGTCTTGGCCGTGAACTCGCACAGCGCGCGCACCGCGACCGTGTAGGCGGGCGCGTCGTCGAGCGGCGCGCCGGGCACGGGCGTACCGCCGCCGGCGGCGGGTGCGGCGTTCAGGGGCAGCTCAGCACCGTGCCCTGCTGCGTGCACAGCTGCCCCTGCGGGTTGGCCAGTTGCGGACCCACGCGGTTCAGGCGCTGGCCCTGCGTGTCCCAGCAGCCGCCGGCGTCGCAGCGCTGCACCTGGGCCGGCTGCGCGGCCGGCGCCAGCGCCGGCGCTGCGGTGACGCCGGGCACCGCAGGCACCGTGGGCGGCGCGGGCACCGGCACCGGCGTGCCCGGCGGCGGCAGCACGATGCGCGGGCGCTCCAGGCGCGCGGGCTGCTGCTCGGCGGCGTCGGCCTCGGCGCGGAAGCAGGCGCGCGCGCCGCGCTGGCGTGCCGCGCGCAGGCGCACGATGTCGGGCTTGTCCTCGGCCATGAGGGCCTCCAGCCGCTCGCGCGCGGCCAGGCAGGCGGGCGACTTGAGCGCGTCGGCCTCGGACAGCGTCTGCGCCGTGGCGCCCACGGGCCAGGTGGCCAGCGCCATCAGCATCGCCGCCATCGCCGCCAGGGCACCCCGCATGTGTGCCGCCCTCATCGCGCCACCGCCTTCGGGTAGCGCCGCATGCCCAGCAGGTACAGCGCGGCGCCCAGCAGCAGCGTGGCGGCCGCGACCGCCAGGGCCAGCGTGAAGCCGCGCGCCGGCGAGCCGGACCAGGCGATCAACAGAGCCACGAGCGGCGGCCCCAGCACCTGGCCGATGCCGTACAGCGCCGTCAGCAGGCCCATGGTGCTGGCCGCGCTGGCGGGCCGCAGCCGGCGCACCTCCTGCATCGCGAAATAGGTGATGGCCGTGAACGGCAGCCCCAGCAGCAGGCTGCCCAGCACGAAGCCCGGCAGCGAGGGGCTCAGCAGGCTCGTGACCACGCCGGCGGCCTGCACCGCATGGCACAGCGCCAGCAGCCGGCGCATGTCGCCGGCCAGCGAGGCGCGCGTGGTGGCCATGGCGCCGACGATCACGCCCAGGCCGAAGATCGGCCAGAACAGGTCCAGCCAGGGCGAGGCCGGCAGCGCCGCGCGCGCGATCACGGGCAGGAAGGTGGCCGTGATGATGTAGCCGAAGCCCGCACATCCGTAGCCCGCGGCCAGCAGCGCCACCTCGCCCGCCGAGGCGCGGGCGCCGGCGGCCGGCTGGCCCGCCGCCGCCTGCGCGGCCGGCGACAGCGCCAGCTCGCCATGCCGCAGGATGGGCCGCACGCAGGCCGTGAGCGCGGCCGCCAGCGCGCCGAACACCAGCCAGCCCAGCCTGGCGTCGCCGTCCGCGGCCACCACGCCGCCCGCGATCAATCCGCTCAGCACGATGCCCGTGCCCGGTCCCACGTAGATCATGCCGCCCAGCGCGGCGCGGCCGCGCCGCGCGAGCTGGGCCAGGCACCAGCCCGAGATGTAGACGAACACGAAGGCGCTGGCCACGCCCGCCGCGAAGCGCAGCACCGGCCACAGCGCGGGCCAGGGCAGGGCCATGGCCAGCGTCAGCAGCACCGTGGCGACGAGGCCTGCGCGCACCATGCGCGCGGCGTCCGGCGGTGGCGGATTGCCCAGCCGGCGCCACAGCCAGGGCTGCAGCGTGCACAGCACCGCGCCCAGCAGGTAGCCCAGGTAGTTGGCGCTGGCCAGCCAGCTGGCGCCGGCCAGGTCGATCACGCCGTCGTGCAGCATCATGGGCATCAGCGGCGTGAACGCGAAGCGGCCGATGCCCATCGCGGTGGCCAGGCCGATGGCGCCGGCCGCCGCGATGGCCCAGGGACCGTAGGCGGCCGGACCGGAGCCGGTGGAGGAGAGGGATGACATGGGGGTGGGGAGCGCGGGGGGGGCGAGCGGCATGTTAGCGCCGGGGCGCCGGCCCTGCCGGCACCCGGCGGACACGCCGCGCATCCCCCATGCGGAGGACGACAGGGCCGGTGGGCGTCCTTATCGTCGTGCTGGCCGCGTTGGCGGCCGACCCACCACCCTGGAGGACGACGGCGATGGCACAACGACTGCTGGAACTGGACGAACACGGCTTCGAACACACGCGACAGGTGCTGGCCAGCTACCTGCCGGGCCTGGACCCGGGCCTGACGCCCGTCGCACCCCAACGGGCCCTGCTGGCCCAGACCACGGTGCGTGCGCTGGGCCTGCAATACGGCGCCGCTGCCACCGAGCCCGTGCTGCGCAAGGCCGGCGTGCTGCAGCACCGCGCCATCAACGACGTCGACGCGCTCGACCTGCTGCTCCAGCGCGATGTCGCCGCCCTGCCGCCACGGCCCGCGCCAGCCGCGTCGGCACGCGGCTGGCATCTGGATGCGGTGCGTGCACCGGGCGCCTGGGCGCAGCTCGGCGGCGCGCAGCAGATCGACTGGCAGGGCGTGCGCGTTGGCCAGATCGACACGGGCTACACCAGGCATGCGGCGTTCGGCTTCCCGGCGGGCCCCTGGCTGGACGCCGCTGCCGGCCGCACCTTCTTCGCCGCGGGCCCCGGCGCCGGCGGCGCGGGGCCGGGCGCAGGCCTCGACCCGCTGGAGGCGCAGATGGACGGCCACGGCACGCGCGTGGGCAGCGTGATCGCCGGTTGCGATCCCACCGCGCCGCACGGCATCTATCTGGGCGTGGCGCCCAAGGTGCCGCTGGTGCCGGTGCGCATCGCCAACCATGTGCTGATCAGCCATGCGCAGCGCGAACTGGCCCAGGCGCTGGACTACCTGGTCGGCATCGGCGTGTCGGTGATCAACCTCAGCATGGGCTTTCTGCCGCGGCTGCAGATCGGCGTGCTGGACCGCGCCATCGA
>DATKFT010000123.1:0-6603 GCA_035544335.1 Pseudorhodoferax sp. | reverse complement strand
GGCGACTACCTGCAGGCCGTGCTGGCCGGCCAGCCAGCCACGCCGACCGAGCTGTTTGCGCCCTACCGCACCGTGCAGGCGCTGGCCGGCGTCGAGCGCGTGCACCCGGCCGACCTCTGGCAGGCCCCCGAGCCCGCATCGGCCGCCCTGCCGGCCGAGGATGCCGCGCCGCTGCAACACAGCCCGGCGCTGCGCGGCCGCATGGACCAGGCCGTGCTCAAGCTCGTCAAGTCCGCAGACCCGGCCGCCGCGCAGGCGCTGCAGGGCATCGCGCTGGGGCTGGCGGCCGGCGCACAGGACGCAGAGCAGCGCCGCCTCTGGCATCTGGCTGCCGGCTACTTCGAGGCCGCCGCGCTGGGCCTCGTGCCCGTGGACCTGTACAGCAAGCGCATCGCCTCCGGCGTGCTGACCCAGTACGCCGCATTCGCACGCGGCGAAGCCGTCAACCCCAACGCCACGCTGGCACGCGAGCTGCTGTTCTACTGCGCGCACGCCGAGCCGGCGCCCGGTACCACAGCGCCCATCGCGCCCACATTGACCGCCGTGCGCGCCGCCCATGGCCTGCAGGCCAGCCCCGCACCCCGCTATGCGCCAGCACGGTTCGGGCGCTTCGCCCCGGCCCAGGTGGCGCAGGTGCGCCGGCGCCTGGCCACCGCAACCGAGGCCTGGACGGGGCTGGCCGGCGGCGACGCGCTGCAACGCAAGAACGCGCACGACCAGTTGCTGCATGTCGCCGAGGCCTTCGGCGCGCTGCACGCCGACAGCCAGCCCCTCATGCAAGCCCTGGTGCAGGCCGCCGACGCCGCCTGGCATGCGGGCGGCATGCCCGCGGCGCCGCTGGTGCAGGAGGTCACGGCGGTCCTGCTGTACCTGGAGACCGCCTGCGCCGACCTGGACCGTGCCAGCCCCGCTCTGGGACAGCACGCGCAGGAACTCGCGCAGCGGCTCGCCCATGTGCAACAAGGCGGCGGGGCCGAACCGCTGCCGGACTGGCTGGCACAGCTCTACCAGGCCGTGGGCGACGGCCCCGCCATGGCCCGCGTGGGCGCGGAGCTCGGCCAGGCCCTGGCCGAGATCGAACGTGTGCTTGCGCAGTTCGTCCACGCGCCGCGCGAGAAGGCCGTGCTGGGCCAGGCCCTGGCCGGGCTCGCCCAGGTGCGCGGCGTGCTGTCCGCGCTGGGCCTGGACGAAGCCGCGCTTGGCGCGGAGCAGCTGCACCGCATGGTGGGCGGCGATCTGGTCCATGGCGGCCACGAGGCCGATGCGCACCGCCAGCGCGTGGCACGCATCGCCAGCAGCCTGGCAGCGCTCGGCACGCTGGCCCGCATGCTGGGCCAGCAGAGCGCGCGCGCGCGGCAGATGTTCGTCTACGACGCTGCGCAGGGCCTGCTGCGGCCGCGCGCGGGCTGGACGCCAGACGCCCCTGTGCCACCGGCGGACCATCCCGCACAGCACTCAGCAGACGCAGCCGGCAGCGGCGCCACACCCGTGCCCTTGCACGCGCAGGTCCAGCAGGGCAAGGACAAGCCCTCCTCTGCTGCGCACACCGGTGCCACCGCCACGAACGACGCCCCGGCGCAGCTCGCGCCGCCGCTGCACCACGCCTACCTGCACCATGCCGACGAGTGGTCGCGCCAGCTGCAGGCCGAGCTGGCCGCCTGGGCCCAGCAGCCCGCCGCGGCGCCGCAGGCCTCCAGCACCGCGCTGGCCCTCGCACTGGCCGACGGCTCGGTCGGCGTGGGTGTCGACCAGCTGGCCGCCCTGGCCCGGCTGCTGGCCCAGGTGCTGGAGCAGCTGCGCGCCACGCCGTCGGCCAGCCCGGCGGCGGCCCAGCCGGTGCTGGATGCCGCCGAAGAAATCCGGCGCCTGCTGCACCAGTTCGCCGCCGGTTTTCTGAAACCGCCCCGTACCGGCGTCGTGCAGGCCTTGCAGGCCCTGCTGCCAAGCGCACCACCCGCCGCCTGAGCGCGACGTGGCCCGGCCGCGGGCCACGTGCGGGTCAGAACCGCAGGCGCACCACGCTCTCGTCGCTGCCCTTGGGATCCTTGTCGCCGTTCTTGACGCTCACGAAGACGGCCTGCGTGCCCGGGTCCAGCGCCAGGCTGTTCGGGTGCGCGGGCACCGTCGCCGTGCCCAGGCGCTGGTAGGTCCGGCTGTCGTAGGCCGTCACCGTGCCCGCGCTGCGCTGGGTCACGTACAGGCGCTGGCGCGGCGCATCGAGCAACAGCGCCAGCGCACCGGCGTCGGTCGGAATGCTGGCCACGAGCTTGCCGCTGTCCACGTCGAGCACCGCCACGCGGTTGCCCGCGTGCACCGACTTGAACCCGGGCTGCAGCTTCTCCTGCATGTTGCGGATCAGCGGCAGACCCTGGTCGGTCACGAACAGGCGGCGGGTCGGCGCGTCGTAGACCAGGTTCATGGGCTGCTCGATCTCGGAGGGGATGCGTCGCACGACCTCCAGCTTCGCGGTGTCGATGACCATGATCTCGCCGAGCAGGTTGGAGGCGAACACCCGGCCGCCCGCGGCGTCCAGCACCAGGCCCGGCGCCTTGGTCTTGCCCAGGCCCTCGATGGTCTTGACCAATTGCAACGTCCTGGTGTCGACCACGAACAGCACGCTGCCCTCGAAGGAATGGCCGGTCACGTACAGGCGGTGGTTGGCAGCGTCCACGACGAGTTCGCGCAGGTCATGCGAGTAGCGTTCCTTGCCGTCCTTGCCCACGACCTTCTGCATGAGCTGCACCAGGCCCACGGTCTTGCCGGCCACGGTGTCGACCACAGTGACCGAAGTGTCCACGGTGTTGCCCACGTACAAACGGCCGGCCGCGTCGTCCAGCGCCACACCGAAGCCCTTGCGTTCCAGCGGGATGCGGGCCTGCACGGCCAGCGTGCCCGGGTCGAGGCGCAGGACCTGGCTGGGGCCCGCCGTCGCGCCGAAGCCGCCCGACGAAGCCACGTACACGGCGTTCTGGCGCGCGCTATAGGCCAGCTCGTACAGGCCCTGGGCCAGCGCCTGGCGTTGCACGGTGGGCACCGCTGCCGTGGAGGCCGGGGCGGCCGGGGTAGACGTCAGCGCCGCCGGGCCCGGCTGCGCGCAGCCGGCCAGCACGGCCGCCAGCGCACAGGCGGCCAGCGCGAACGGCACGCGCAGGGAAACATTGGACATGGTGGTTCCTTTCGATGGCAGATGCGGGGGCATGCGGGCAGGCCGCGGCAATGCGGCACGCGGGGTGCATGCAGGTCAGCACCCTTCCAGCGGACAGCGGCGCGATGTGGCGGCGGCTGGATCAGGGACGCGCAGCGCGGCAGGGGCGCGGCGAGTATAGGCGTCAATGAGAGGAATTCTCATCACCGCCACCCCCTTGCCTACGGCCGGCGGGCGCCCGGGCCGACAAGCGGGCCGGCCCCGCCATGCGACAACCGGTGCACGGGGCCGCCGGCCCCCCCTCACCCCAAGGAGATCACCATGGCCAGTCCCACCATCGCATCCGACAAGGTCGAAGGCACCAATGTCTACGACACCAAGGGTGGCAAGCTCGGCAGCATCGACAACCTGATCATCGACAAGCGCTCCGGCCTCGTGCGCTATGCGGCGCTGGAGTTCGGCGGCTTCCTGGGCATCGGCACCGACCGCTACCCCATCCCCTGGAGCATGCTGCACTACGACACGGCACTGGACGGCTACGTGGTGCCGCTGGATGCCGAACGGCTGGAGCAGGCGCCGCGCTACACGGCCGACACACGCCCCGACTACAGCGAGGACTACGGCCGCCGCGTGTACGAGCACTACGGCGTGACCTGGTAGTGCAACAGCTCAGGCGTGGCGCGCAGGCTTGCGCCCGCCGGGCGGGGCCGCCTTGACCACGGCATAGCGCTCCAGCGTGCGCGCGCGCGCCTCGGCATGGTCGACCACGGGCAGCGGGTAGTCGCGCCCCAGCACCACGCCGGCCGCCGCCAGTTCCAGCGCGCCGGCCTTCCAGGGCGCATGCAGCAGCCGCGCCGGCAGGCCGGCCAGCTGCGGCACATAGCGCCGGATGAACTTGCCCTCGGCATCAAAGCGCTCGCTCTGCGCGATGGGGTTGAAGATGCGGAAATAGGGCTGGGCATCGCAGCCCGTCGAGGCCGCCCACTGCCAGCCGCCATTGTTGGCGGCCAGATCGAAGTCGTTGAGCTTCTCGGCAAAGTAGTGCTCGCCCCAGCGCCAGTCCAGTCCCAGGTGCTTGGTCAGGAAGCTGGCCGTCACCATGCGCAGCCGGTTGTGCATGTAGCCGGTCTGGTTGAGCTGGGCCATCGCGGCATCGACCAGCGGATAGCCCGTGCGCGCCTCGCACCAGGCCGCGAACAAGGCCTGGGCGTGCTTGCCGCGCTCCCACTTGATGGCGTCGTAGGCGGGCTTGAACGCACGCGTGGCCGCATGCGGGAAATGCGCCAGGATCTGCACATAGAAGTCGCGCCAGACCAGCTCGGACAGCCAGACCGCCGGCCCCTGCATGCCCTGCAGCGCGAGCCGGTGCGCACCCGCGGCCAGCTGGCGGATGGACACTGTGCCAAAGCGCAGGTGCACGCCCAGGTAGCTGGGCCCCTTGACGGCCGGGTAGTCGCGCGCCACGTGGTAGTGGTCCATGCGCTCGAAGAAATCCTCGTACAGCTGCTGCCCGCCGCTGGCGCCCAGCGGGATCTTGAGGCGGGACAGGTTGCTCGGCACAAAGCCGATCTCGGCCAGGCGCGGCACCGGCCGGCGCTCGGCCTCGGGCCGCGGCGCCAGTGCGCCGGCATGGCGCGCCACGGGGTAGGACGAGAGGTAGAACGCGTCCACCTTCTTGAGCCAGGCGCTCTTGTAGGGCGTGAACACGGTGTACGGCCCGCCGGCCTGGGTCATGACCTCGTTGCGCTCGAAGACCACATGGTCCTTGCTCGTCAACAGCGCCACACCCATGCCGGCCAGCGCGCCACGCACCTGGGCATCGCGCGCCTGCGCCTGCGGCTCGTCGTCGTGGTTGGCGAACACGGCCTGCGCATGCAGGGCGCGCGCCAGCGCCGGGATCTCCTGCCGCGCCGAGCCCAGCCGCCAGACCAGGCCCGTCTGGCCGCCATCTGGGGCCAGCCGGCGCAGTGCCGCGTCCAGTTCCTCGAGCGCCGCGAGGATGAATTCCACGCGCCGGTCCGCCCGCGGCAGCGGGTCCAGGATGTCCGTGTCCAGCACGAACACGCAGTGCAGCTGGCGGCACGCGCGCAGCGCGTGGTAGAGCGCGGCGTTGTCGAAGGCGCGCAGGTCGCGCCGAAACCACATGAGTCCGGTTGCGTACTTCTTGTCCATCGGAAACGGTCGTCGTCGGGGGCATCGCTAAAATCGCCCACCATGAGCTCAGATTCTGCGCCGATGAACCTCACGCATCATTTCCTGATCGCGATGCCGGGTTTGGAAGACGAAAACTTCGCGCGCAGTGTGGTCTACCTGTGCGAGCACAGCGAACGCGGCGCGCTGGGCCTGGTCATCAACAAGCCCAGCGACATCAAGCTCAAGAACCTGTTCGACAAGGTCGACCTGCCGCTGCGCCGCGACGACCTGACCGACAGCCCCGTGTTCCAGGGCGGCCCGGTACAGACCGAGCGCGGCTTCGTGCTGCACGAGCCCGTCACGGCCGCGCCGCCGCACGACACCGAAAGCATCTACGCCTCCACCATGACCATCCCGGGCGGGCTGGAGATGACGACCTCCAAGGACGTGCTGGAGGCCTTGTCCACGGGCGCCGGCCCCAAGAAGGTGCTGGTCTCGCTGGGCTATTCGGCCTGGGGCGAAGGCCAGCTGGAGTCCGAACTGGCCGAGAACAGCTGGCTCACGGTGGAAGCCGACGCGGCCGTCATCTTCGACACGCCGATCGAACAGCGCTACGACCGCGCGCTGCTGCTGCTGGGCCTGCAGGCCTGGATGCTGTCGCCGGATGCGGGGCACGCGTGAGCTCTGCGCCAGCTGCACCCGACGCCGTCCCGGCCCATTTCCAATCCTTTCTGGCTTTCGACTACGGCACCAAGCGCACCGGCGTCGCCGTGGGCAACCGCTTCACGCGCACGGCCACGCCGCAGGGCACGATCCGCGCCGAAGGCGATGCGCGTTTCGTGCAGATCGACGCCCGCGTGCGCGAATGGCAGCCCGATGCGCTGGTCGTGGGCGTGCCCTTCCACCCCGATGGCGCAGCCCACGAGAACACCGCCCGGGCCCAACGCTTCGCGCGCCAGTTGCGCGGGCGCTGCAAGCTGCCCGTCTACGAGGTGGACGAGCGCTACACCACCACCGAGGCCCTGAGCCTGGGCGCGCGCGACGCCGATGCGGCCGCGGCCTGCATCATCCTCGAGCAATTCCTGAGGAATTTATGACCCCCCAGTCTCCGCGCTGCGCGCTACGCCATCCCCCCTCCGCTCCGCGAGGGGGGCGCTCCCAGCGGCCTGGCAAAGCCAGTTCCGCGGGTGCGCTGGCATGGCCCGCTCCGCGGCCTTCTGAACCTCCGCCAGCGAGCGCCGTCGTTCGCAATGCAAGGACCACTGAGACATGACCACACTGACCCTCGATGCCGAGGCCTTGTACGCCGAGCTGCTGCGCGGCGT
>DATKFT010000122.1:0-5101 GCA_035544335.1 Pseudorhodoferax sp. | reverse complement strand
GCTCATGGACAAGAGCGACCCGCTGGGCGTCAGCCAGTTCGTGCAGGACATCCGCTTCCGCCGTGGCCTGGAAGGCGAGCTGGCGCAAAGCATCCGCTCGCTGGACGCCGTGGAATCGGCCCGCGTGCACCTGTCCATGCCGCGCTCGACCTCTTTCGTGCTGGGCGACGGCGAAAAGGCCTCGGCCTCGGTGGTGGTCATGCTCAAGCCTGGCCGCAAGCTCGCGCCCGAGCAGATCGCCGCCATCGTCAACATGGTGGCCGGCAGCGTCTCCTCCCTGGACGTGCAGCGCGTGAGCCTGGTCGACCAGGCCGGCAACCTGCTGTCCTCGCGCGTGGACCTGAGCCAGGGCTTCGATGCCGTGGGCGGCGGCGATGCCGCGCGCCGCCACCAGGACGCCACGCTGGCCAATGTGCGCGAGCTGCTGGCCCCCGTGCTCGGTGCCGACAACTTCAAGGTCAGCGTGACCGCCGAAGTCCGCGAGGACCGCATCGACGAGACCGTCGAGCAGCTCGGCAGCGCACCGCGCATCACCTCCGAGGCCGTGCGCGACGAGCAGGACCGTGGGCAGACCGCGCTGGGCGTGCCCGGTTCGCTGTCCAACCGCCCGCCCCCGCCGGCCAATCCCAACGCCCAGGCCAACAACCCCAACGCGCAGGCCCAGGCCAATGCGCAGAACGGCAACGATGCCACGGCCCGCCGCAACGCGACGACGCGCCAGTACGCCTACGACCGCCAGATCCGCCAGATCCGCCATGCCCGCGGCCAGCTCGAGCGGCTGAACGTGGCCGTGGTGCTCAACGAAGCCGCTGCGCCGGGCGGCAACGGCTGGAGCGCCGAGGAACTGGGCCGCATCGAGAGCATCCTGCGCAACGGGCTGGGCATCAATGCCAAGCGCGGCGACCAGCTCGCCGTGTCCGCGCTGGCCTTCACCGCACCGCCTGCGCTGGCGCCGTGGTGGCAGCAACCCGACCGCATCTATGACTACGCCACACCCGTGCTGTGGCTGCTGGCGGCGGCCCTGGGCTACTGGCTGCTGGCGCGTCCGCTGGTGCGCGCACTGCAGCAGCGCCTGACGCCCGTGACCCCGCTGCGCCGGCGCGGCGAGGATGCGGACGCCACGCCGCTGACCGCACTGGCCGGCCCCGAGGGGGCGATGGCTGCGCTGCCCGCGTTGCCGGGCGCCGCAGGTGCGCAGATGCCGGTGGTGCCGCTGCTGGAGGATTACGACCTGCCGCCGCCGGGCTCGCCCGTGGACGTGATGGTCAACCACCTGCGCGTGCTGGCGGCCAAGGAGCCCGAGCGCGTCGCCGAAGTCGTCAAACAGTGGGTGCAAAAGCATGGCCGACCCGAATGAATCCCCGGCAGCGCTGGCCGAAGCGCCAGCGGCGCTGACCGCCAGCAACAGCCCGCTCGAGCAGGCCGCCATCGTGCTGCTGTGCATGGGCGAGGAGCCTGCCGCGGCCGTGCTGCGCCATCTCTCGCGCGAGGAGTTGCTGGAGGTGACGCAGGTCATGTCGCGGCTCTCGGGCATCAAGGTCGAGGCGGTCAAGAGCGCCATGCAGCGCTTCTTCGACAACTACCGCGAGCAAAGCGGCGTGCACGGCGCCTCGCGCAGCTACCTCAAGCGCTCGCTGGATCTGGCGCTCGGCAGCCAGATCGCCGGCAGCGTGCTCAACAGCATCTACGGCGATGCGATCCGGCCCAAGATGCTGCGCCTGCAATGGGCCGCGCCCAAGTGGCTGGCCGAACGCATCGCGCACGAGCATGTGCGCATGCAGGCCGTGTTCCTGTCCTTCCTGCCGCCCCAGCAGGCCAGCCGCGTCATCGAAGGCCTGCCCGCGCAGGACCGCGACCAGCTGCTGATCTCCATGGCCAGGCTGCAGGAGATCGACAACGAACTGCTGGCCGAACTCGACGAAATCGTGAGCCGCTGCCTGGACGAGATGGGCACGCAGAGCGCTTCGGTGGAAGGCACGCGCCAGGTCGCGGAGATCCTGAACCGGCTGTCCGGCGACAAGCGCCAGATGGTGGAGGCGCTGCGCGCGCACGACGCCGAGCTGGTCTCCAGGATCGAGGCCAGCATGTACGACTTCTTCATCCTGTCCAACCAGACCGAGACGGTGCTCACGCGCATCCTCGAGGAAGTGCCGCTGGAGCAATGGGCCACCGCGCTCAAGGGCGCCGAGCCCAGCATCCGCGACGCCATCCTCAAGACCATGCCGCGCCGCCAGGCCCAGAGCTTCCAGGACCTGCTGCGCCGCGCCGGTCCCGTGCCGCTGTCGCGTGTGGAGCAGACGCGTCGCGAGATCATGGCCCAGGTCAAGGCCCTGGCCGATGCCGGCGAGATCGAGATCCAGCTGTTCGCCGAAGCGACGGTCGAGTGAACATGGCCCCCACGCTCATCACTGCGTGTATCGCTGCCCCCCGAGGGGGCGCGTCGACACCTTCGGGCGGCCGGGCGGCGCCGACCATGGCCCCCACGCGCATCACTGCGTGTATCGCTGCCCCCCGAGGGGGCGCGTCGGTACCTTCGGGCGGCCGGGCGGCGCCGACTCCGGCCTGCGCGCCTGTCATGCATACACAAACGCCTGCGGGCGGACGGATGGCCCTGGCATGACCAGCCTGCGCAACGCCCGCCCCCACCGTTTCCCGCCATTGGCGCAGGTCCAGGCCCGCACCAGCGCGCCCGATGGCGGCGACGCCTCGCAGGCGTTCAAGGAGGCCATGGACCACGGCTATGCCGAGGGGCTGCGCAGCGGCCAGGAAGCCGGCCAGGCCCAAGGCCACAGGAGCGGCCATGCCGAGGGCCTGCGCCAGGGAGCCGAGCAGGCCCGCCGCGAGGTCATGGACACGTTCGACGCACAGGCTGCGCCGGTCGACGCCATCCTGCAGGCCCTGCACAACCTGCAGGCCGACTACCAGGAGGCGCTGCGCGACGAGGTGGTTGAGCTGGTCGGCAAGGTCGCGCGCCAGGTCATCCGCTGCGAGCTCGCGCTGCAGCCGCTGCAACTCTTGACCATGGTCGACGAGACGCTGGCCACGCTGCCGCGCGTGCGCTCGCGCGAAGTGGAGGTCTTCCTGCACCCCGAAGACCTGCAGCGCATCACCGACCTGGATCCCGAGCGCGCCAAGAAGTGGAAGCTCCTGCCCGACACGCGGCTCGAACCCGGTGAATGCCATGTGCGCGCCGGCCGCCACGAGGCCGACGCCGGCTGCCGCCAGCGCCAGGCCGCCGTCATGGAACAGGTGCGCGCCCAGCTCAAGGGCAAGGGCCGGCCCGACGCCGCCCACTCCACGGGCGATGGGGGCGACGACGAAGACGAGCTGCCGGCACCGCCGGCGCTGCAGGTGGTGCGATGACCATCCGGGCCGCCCTGCGCGAAGTCGAACTCGGCCAGGTGCCCGTGGCACGGCCGACCGGCCGGCTCGTGGGCGCCTCCGGCCTGCTGCTGGAAAGCGCGGGCTGCACGCTGCACACCGGCCAGCGCTGCCGCGTGGAAACCGCCGCGGGCGACTGGGTCGAAGCCCAGGTCGTGGGATTTCGCGAAGAGATCGCCTACCTGATGCCGTTCCGCGCCATCGAGGGCCTGGCCACGGGCGCGCGCGTGCTGCCACTGCCCGACCGCAGCCAGCTGCAGATCGGTCCCAGCTGGCTGGGCCGTATCGTCGATGGCCTGGGCGAGCCCATGGACGGGCTCGGCCCACTCATGGGCGAACACCCGCTGGCCGCCCAGCCGCCGCGCGTGCACCCGCTGCGCAAGCAGCCCGTGCACGAGCCGCTGGACGTGGGTGTGCGCGCGATCAACGGCCTGCTCACGCTGGGCAAGGGCCAGCGCGTCGGCCTGATGGCCGGCAGTGGCGTGGGCAAGAGCGTGCTGCTGGGCCTGATCACGCGCCAGACCGTGGCCGACGTGGTCGTGGTCGGCCTGATTGGCGAACGCGGCCGCGAGGTGCGCGAGTTCATCGAGCGATCGCTGGGCCCGGCCGGCCTGGCGCGCGCCGTGCTCGTGGTCGCGCCGGCCGACGAATCGCCGCTGATGCGCCTGCGCGCCACCGAACTGGCCCATGCCGTGGCCGCCCATTACCGCGACCAGGGCCAGCATGTGCTGCTGCTGGTCGATTCGCTGACACGCTACGCCATGGCCAAGCGCGAGGTCGCGCTCGCGCTGGGCGAGCCCCCGGCCACGCGCGGCTACCCGCCTTCGGTGTTCAGCCAGCTGCCGCAGCTCGTGGAAAGCGCGGGCAACGGCGAGCACCCCGAAGGCAGCATGAGCGCCATCTACACCGTGCTGGCCGAGGGTGACGACCAGCAGGACCCCGTGGTCGACACGGCGCGTGCCGTGCTGGACGGCCACATCGTGCTCTCGCGCGCGCTGGCCGAGCGCGGCCACTACCCCGCCATCGACATCGGAGCGTCCATCAGCCGCTGCATGGCGCTGGTGGCCGACACCACGCAACAGCGCGCGGCGCTGCAGGTCAAGGAACTGCTGGGCCGCTACGCCCAGGTGCGCGAACTGCTGCCGCTGGGCGCCTACGTGGCCGGCGCCGATCCGGCCACCGACCGGGCCGTGGCGCTGTTTCCGCGCATGGAAGCTTTTTTGCAGCAAGGCGCCCAGGAAGCGGCACCGCTGGCCGCCACGCTGGCGCAGCTGGAGGCACTGGTCCAATGAGCGCCGCCCGCACACCGCCGCCATGCGCCCGCCTGCAACGCGCAGCGCAAAGGGTTCTGCCATGACCCCGCAAGACCCCTCCCCCTCCCTGGCGCGGCTCGTGGCCTTGCGCGAGCGCGAGGTCGAGCAGCGCCAGACCGAGCTGGCGCAACAGCTCGCCGATGCCGATCGCCGCCGCCGCAACCAGGACCGGCTGGACCAGCTCTGGCGCACCAGCACCACCACGGGCCGGCTGACGGCCCAGCTCTCGCTGAACTGTGCCAACTACAAGCAGACCGTGCTCGAGCTGGCCGACCGCCACCGCGACGACCTGTCGCGCCAGGAACTGGCGGTGGACCACGCGCGCGCCGCGCTGCTGAGCGCCGCGCGGCGCCACGGTGCCGTCGACCAGGTGCTGGCGCAGCGGCTGCAGGAACAGGACCGGGCCC
>DATKFT010000121.1:0-1624 GCA_035544335.1 Pseudorhodoferax sp. | reverse complement strand
CGAACGCGGATCTCAAGCACTTCTTCCGCGCCACCAAGTCCGTGGTGTCGGCGCTGTACGTGGCGCGGCGGCTCGCGGCCCACTTCGTCGACATGCTGCGCTACCGGCGCGGCGTGCAGGTCACGAGCGGCAACGCGTTGGCCGCACGGCTGGCCAAGAGCTGCTTCGACCTGGGCATCCCGATCCACACGGGTGCCGAGGTGCGCACGCTGCTGCAGGCCGAGGGCCGCGTGGGCGGCGCGCTGGTGCACATGCAGGGGCGCGAGGCGCGCATCACCGCGCGGCGCGGCGTGGTGCTGGCCTGTGGCGGCTATCCGCACGACGCGGCCCGCACCACGCAGCGCTATCCGCACCTGGCACGCGGCGGCGAACATCTCTCGCCCGTGCCGGCCGAGAACACCGGCGATGGCCTGAAGCTGGCCGAGCGTGCGGGCGGCCAGGTGGACATGCGCTTCGATGGCACCGGCGCCGCCGCCTGGATGCCGGTCTCGCGCGTGCCCCTGGCCGGGGGCCGCACGGGCGTGTTCCCGCATCTGCTGGACCGCTACAAGCCCGGCGTGATCGGCGTGTTGAAAGACGGCCGGCGCTTCACGAACGAATCGAACTCCTACCACGACGTGGGTGCGGCGCTGATCGAGGCCTGCGCGGGCCAGAAGGACACGGCCATGTGGCTGGTCTGCGACCAGGCCACCATCGCCAAGTACGGCCTGGGCTATGCCAAGCCCGCGCCCATGCCGCTGGCCGGCCTCGTGCGCCAGGGTTATCTGTTCAAGGGCCGCACGCTGGCCGAACTGGCGCAGGCCACAGGCATCGATGCCGCCGGACTGCAGGCCACCGTGGCGGCCTACAACCGCGGTGCAGTGCATGGCGAGGACGCGCAGTTCGGCCGCGGCACCAACGCCTTCAACCGCTACCTGGCCGACCCGCTGCACGGTCCCAACCCCTGTGTGGCACCGCTGGCGCAGGGCCCGTTCTATGCCGTCAAGCTGCTCATGGGCGACCTCGGTACCTTCGATGGCCTGCGCACCAGCGTGGTCGGCGAGGTGCTGCGCGCCGACGGCAGTGCGGTCGCCGGCCTGTACGCCGTGGGCAACGACCGCGCCAGCATCATGGGCGGCAACTACCCGGGAGCCGGCATCACGCTGGGGCCGGCCATGACCTTCGGCTGGCTCACGGCGCGCCACATCGCGGGCGACCTGCATGCCACGGCCCACGCACCGCAGGAGCAGCGCCATGCCGCCTAAGCCGCTCGTGGACCACCGCATCTACACCATCCGCCTGCGCAAGATGGGCGAGTTCCTGGAGGTGTTCAACCGCCTGGCCATGCCGGTGCTGCTGCAGACGCTGGGGCAGCCGCTGGGCTTTTACGTGAGCCAGGTCGGCCCGCTCAACCAGTTCGTGCACCTGTGGGCCTACGAGGGCCTGGCGGACTACGAACGCCGCAGCCAGGCGCGCGACGCGCACCCGGACTTCCCGGCCTACCTGGCCGCCTCCGAGCACCTGATCACGGCGCAGGAGACGCGTCTGGTGCGGGCCGCGGCCATGCCGGCCTGGCCGGGCCACTGAGCGATCCATTGAGCGATCCATTGAGCGATCCACCGAGCGATCCACGGGGCGATCCAGC
>DATKFT010000120.1:0-6936 GCA_035544335.1 Pseudorhodoferax sp. | reverse complement strand
CTTTGGCTTCTTCTTCTTCTATGCCGTGGCGCTGGGCATCGTGCAGGTGTTCGCGCCCGGGGCCGCGCGCGAGCTGCACGCGGTGCCGGTGGCGCAGGCGGCGCTGTGCCTGACCGTCTACATGGTCTGCAGTGCGCTGGCCATGGTGGCGGGTGGCTTCCTCGTGTCCGATCCCTCGCGCTGCGAGAAGCTCGTGGCGCTGGGCTTCGGCTTTGCGGCCTGCGTCGCACTGGCACTGGCGGTGACGCATCCGCCGGGCTGGATGGTGCCTGCGCTGTTCGGGCTCATGGGCCTGGGCGCCGGCATCGCCGGGCCTTCGCGCGACATGATCGTCAAGCGCGCCACGCCGGCCAATGCGAGCGGCCGCGTCTACGGCGTGGTGTATTCGGGCCTGGACATCGGCCAGGCCATCGCGCCGCTGATCTTCGGCACGCTGATGGACCAGCAGCACTACCGCAGCATCTTCTTCGGTCTGGCCGCGGTGCAGGCCGTGCTGATCGCCAGCGCGTTCAACGTGGGCCGCGTGCGGCGCACGGCGTTGGCGCCGGCCTGATCCCGGGTGTCGCTGGCCCTGGTCGCCTGGGTGGCGCTCGGCGCCGCCCTGGCTGGTTTCGTGCAGGGCCTGTCGGGCTTTGCGTTCAGCATGGTGTCGCTGTCGGTCTGGGCCTGGACGCTGGACCCGCAGCTGGGTGCCTCGCTGGCGATCTTCGGCGGCTGGACCGGCCAGGTGATCGCTGCGTTCACGCAGCGCCGCAAGCCTGACAAGGCCTTGCTGCGGCCCTTCCTGCTCGGCGGGCTGTGCGGCGTGCCGCTGGGCCTGTGGCTGCTGCCCCGCCTGGACGTGGTGCTGTTCAAGGCCGCGCTGGGCATGCTGCTCGTGGTCTGGTGTCCGCTGATGCTGGCCTCCGCGCGGCTGCCGCGCATCGCGAGCGGCGGGCGCTAGGGCGATGGCGTGGTCGGCCTGGCCGGTGGCGTCATGAGCGGCATCGGCGGCCTGTCCGGCGTGGTGCCCACGCTGTGGTGCACGCTGCGCGGCTTCGACCGCGATGCGCAGCGCGCCGTGATCCAGAACTTCAACTTCGCCATGCTCAGCGTCGCGCTGGGCCTGCATGTGCTCAGTGGCCATGTGACGGTGGCCATGCTGCCGCTGCTGGCCATCGTGGCCGCGGCGGTGCTGGTGCCGGTGCTGCTGGGGGCCAGGCTGTACCAGGGCCTGTCGGAGGCCGCATTCCGCCGCCTCGTGCTGGGGCTGCTGACGGCCTCGGGCATCGCCATCCTGGCGTCGGCGCTGCCCGAGCTGCTGCGGCGCTGAGCCCGCGGCCGCCGGCTGTGTACAGTGCGCGCCGTGCCGCACGGCGCCTCACCTGAACTGCCGCATGTCCTCCTTCGATCCCGCCACGCTGGCGCGCCAGCGCTTCCATGAGTCGTCCGATCCGCCCGCGCCGCCTGCGCAGGCGCGCGTGCTGCAGCTGCTGCTGGCGCAGGACGGCTCGACCACGCGGCTGTGCGAGACCATCGCCGACGGCCCGGTCGCGCTGCACCTGCTGGCGCAGCGCGTCACGGTGTCCGTGCCGCCTGCGGTGCAGGCGGTGCTGCCGGGCCAGCACTTCATCGAGCGCATCACCTGCCTGGCCGCACATGGCCAGGTGATGATGGACAACCTGTCGTACATCGCGCTGGAAGGGCTGCAGGCCGACGTGCGGCGCGACCTGGAGGCCGGCGTCATGCCGATCGGCCACCTGCTGGCGCGGCTGTGGGTGCGGCGCCGCTTTCTCGAGCCGGTGCCTGCGCTGTTCGAGCGGCTGTGGTCCGTGGCCGGCGGCCTGCCCGACGCCGGGGCGTCGCGCCTGTACTGCATCGCCACGCCCGAAGGCCCGCGCATGCTGATCGCCGAAACCTTTCGGCGCGGCATGCTGATGGCGCCCGCTGCGCAGGCTTGAGCCGCAGATCGCCCCCCCGGGAGGGGCGATCCGGCCTCAGGCCGCCAGCAGGGCGTCCAGGCGCTGCAGGCCGGCGATGGTCTGCACGCAGGCGTGCGCGGCCTCCGTGCCCTTCACGGCAAAGTGCTGGTGGAAGTACTTGCGGTGCTCCACATGCTCGTGGAAATGGTGCGGCGTCAGCACGGCCGACAGCATGGGCACGCCGGTTTCGAGCTGCAGGTCCATGAGCCGGCTGACCACGGTGTTGGCGACGAATTCGTGGCGGTAGATGCCGCCGTCGACCACCAGCGCGCAGCAGACCACGGCGGCGTAGCGGCCCGACTGGGCCAGGCGCTTGGCATGCAGCGGAATCTCGAAGGCGCCGGGCACGTCGAGCACGTCGATGCGCGCGCGCGGCACGCCCTGGCGCTCCATTTCGGCGAGGAAGGCATCGCGCGCCTGGTGCACGATGTCGGCATGCCATTGCGCTTCGACGAAGGCGATGCGGCGGGTGTCGTCGCCCGCATGGGAAGACAGAGGAAGGTCGTTGAGCTGACTCATGGTGGTTCCTTGGAACAAGGTTGGCCTGAATCAGGGCGCACGAGCGCAAAGCGCGACGCGCTTGCATGGGCAAGCGCACCGGCATCGGCGTTCGCGCTCTCTTTCATCCGGACTGTGAAACGGGCTGGCCGCCCCTTGCGGAGCCGCGCACCTGTCCTGACCGTCGGCTCCGGAATCACACCGGATCTGCTGACCCTTGCACGCGGGGTGCAAGGCGCTCGCGGGCTTGTGCGACTTGCATCGCCATCACCGCCGGTGGGGAATTCCACCCCGCCCTGAGAACGCTGTGTGCCAGCCTGGCGGCCGGCGCACGCGCGGATTCTATGCCGGCGCGGTGCGGCTTCAGGACGCGGGAAGTTGCGTGTGCGACAGGAAGAAGCGCAGCATCTCGGCGCTGGCGTCCACGCCGCGCGGCGCCGTGTAGCTGCCCGCTGCGCTGCCGCCCGACCAGGCATGGCCGGCGCCGTGCAGCAGCCAGTGCTCGATGGCGCTGCGGCCATCGGCCCTGCGGTACACGCTCTGCGTGTAGCGCTGGCCGTCCGGCGTTTGTCCCTGGACGACCTGGGCCGCACCCGTGCCCGGCTGCGCGCTGCGCGCCGCGTCGACCACGGCCCTGCCGTTGGCCGGGTGCACCGTGCCGTCCGCATCGCCGTGGAACACGATCACGGGGCGCACGGCTGCGGCGCCGGCCCTGGCCGCGGGCGCGCCGCTGCGCATGGCGGCCAGCGCCGCGGGCAGGTCGGCCGCGGCACCGGCCGGCAGGCCCGAATGCACGCCGACCGCGGCGAACAGCTCGGGGTAGCAGCGCCCCAGGATGTCGGCCATGGCGCCGCCGGCCGACAGACCCGCGACATAGACGCGCGCGGCATCGACCGCGTGCTCGGCCATCACCTGGCGCGTGAGGCCTGCGAGCAGCGCCGGCTCGCCGCGGCCGCGTTGCTGGTGCTGCGCCTTGAACCAGTTCCAGCATTTCTGCGCGTTCGCGTGCTGGATCTGCGCGGGGTAGAGCACCAGCACGCCGGCCTCGCGTGCCAACGCATTCATGCGTGTGCCCGCCGCGAAGTCGTCCGGGTCCTGTGTGCAGCCGTGCAGCATGAGCACGAGCGGGCGCGGCGCCGGCATGCCGCTGGCGCCGGACAGCTGGGGCGGCACATAGAGCCGGTAGGCGAGCTGGCGGCCGTGCAGGCCGAAGCTGCCGTGCAGCCATTGCTCGGCACCGGCCTCCGGGGGCGCGCCGGCCGGTGGCGCGGCATCGTCGATGAACCGGGCTTCGGCGTCGATCACGAGGCCGCCCTGGGCTTCGGTGTTTGTCGGCATCGGTGCGGAGTCGCCGCGCAATGCGCGCTGGATCAAGGCCGTGGCGGCCAGCAGCTCGCCGCGCTGCGTGAGGCGCGTGGCCTCGGCGAAGACGTCCTGGTGCAGATTCTTCATGGCCATGCCCTCAGTGGATCCGGCCGGCCAGCGCCGCGCGGACGGCCGGGCTCGCGTGGAGCGCGCCGAGCACGGTGATGGAATCGATGGTGTCCGCGGCGAGTTCCGCCGGGACATCGGGCGCGATGCTGGCCATGCCCAGCACCTGGATCTGCAGCCGCTCGCCGGCCGCCTGCACGCGCCGCAGTTCGTCGGCGGAGAAGTGCTGCAGCCCGAGCACGAGCCGCTTGCGGGTCACGATCTGGCGCAGCGCATCGCCATGCGTGCCCAGGTGGTTGCGGATGGCCGTGCGGATGAAGTCGCTGCGGTTGGCGTAGAAGCCTTCGGCGACCAGCAGGTCGATCTGGCCCAGGTCGACGTAGCCCAGGTTGATCGTGAGTTTCTCGGATTCGCTGATGCGGGGTGTGGAGGTGGTGGCCATGAAAACATCCTTATGCCATCCATATGGATGGTGGATGGATGTTTTCAAGGGCTCGCTGGCATCAAGGTGCTGGACCTGGACCGGCTGCGCGATTTCTGACGCGCAGCCCGTGGCGGCCGTTCAGTCCGCCAGCGCTTGCAGCGCGGCGGCCCGGGCGCGCGCCGCGCTGCGGCCGCGCTCGTCGTGCACCACGTACAGTCCCGAGCCCACGAGCAGCGCGATGCCGCACCAAGCCCAGGCGTTGGGCACGTCGCCCCAGACCAGGTATCCCAGCACAACGGCGAACAGCAGCGCCGAGTAGCGGAACGGTGCGGTCAGCGAGACCTCGCCCTGGCGCATGCACTGGATGATCAGGAAATAGCCGACCACGAGGAACACCGAGGCCGTGGCGAGCCAGGCCAGCTGTGCCAGCGCGAACGGCTGCCAGCCCTGGACCAGCACCGCCGTGCCGGACAGCAGTGTCACGGCCATCGCGGTGGCCAGGGTGATCACGATGGAGGGGATGGTTGGGTCGATGCGCCGCGTCATGAGGTCGCGCGTGGCGTGGAACAGCGTGCCCACCAGGCACAGCAGGGCCCAGGCGTTGAAGCCCTCGCTGCTGGGCTGCACCACGCACAGCACGCCCGTGAAGCCCACGGCCACGGCCAGCCAGCGCGCGGCGCCGGGCCGCTCCTTGAGGAACCAGACCGCGAACACCACCATGAACAGCGGCGCGGCCAGGTTGATGGCCGTCGCATTGCCCAGCGGCAGGTGGAACAGCGACAGCAGGTAGATCATGGTGGCGCAGGCATCGACCGCAGCGCGCGCGGCCACGCGCGGCTGCAACACCTGGTGCAGCTGTGCCCTGGCACCCAGCGCGAGCGCCATGCCCAGCACGAGCAGCGAGGCCAGCACGCCGCGCACGAAGATCAGCTGCGCCGACGGCATGCCCTGGCTCACGTACTTGACGATGGCGTCGTTGACGACGAAGCCGGCCATGGCGGCCACCATCATCCAGATGCCGCGCCGGTTGGCGGCGGGGGAGGGGGCGTGCAAACTGCGTTGGGGCATGCGGGCGTACTGGTCCGTCGTGAAGGAAGGCCCCGCATGGTGCCACCACCGCGGCCATGGATCGCCGTGGCGCGGCGGCGGACCGGCTGCTACACGACGTCCTTGTGCCGGGCGATGCAGGTGTCCAGCACCTCGGCGCCAGGGCGTTGCCACCAGTCCAGCTCCGAGAAGATCTCGACCTCGGCAAAGCCCGCGAAGCCGGCCTGTTCGACCCAGCCGCGCACCTTCTTGAGCTCGATGACGCCGTCGCCCATCATGCCGCGGTCGTTGAGCAGATCGCGCGTGGGCGTGAGCCAGTCGCAGACGTGGTAGGCCAACAGGCGCGTGTTCTTCGCATCGCCGGCGCGCGCGATCTGCTGCTCGAGCTTGGGGTCCCACCAGCAGTGGTAGACGTCCATGGCCACGCCCAGCATGCCGGTCTGGCCGGGGTCGAGCTCATCGCAGAGATCCAGCGCATGTTCCAGCGTGTTGATGCAGGCGCGCTCGGCCGCCTGCATGGGGTGCAGCGGCTCGATGGCCAGCGGCATGCCCACCTCGCGTGCGTATTCCAGCGAGGCCGCGATGCCGTCGCGCACCTCGCCCCGTGCGCGCGCGATGTCTGTGTACTGCGGCTTGCCCGACAGGGCGCCGGGCAGGGAGCCGACCACGAGCACGAGGCAGGCCGCGTCCAGCGTCTTGGCTTCGTCGATGGCGCGGCGGTTGTCGTCCAGCGCGGCGGCCAGGCCGGCGGGGTCGGCGGCCGGGTAGAAGCCGCCGCGGCAGTAGCCCGACAGCTGCATGCCGTGGTCCTTGAGCTGGCGGCGCGTGGCTTCCAGGCCCGCGGCCGCCACCTGGTCGCGCCAGGGGCTGATGGCACGGATGCCGCGGCGCGCGCACTCGTCGATGATCTGCGGCAGCGCCCACTGCTTGCGCACGGTGGCGGTGTTCATGGACAGCCATTCGTGGCTGTGGCTGAAATCGCGCATGGCTTCAATCGATGCCGTGGACAGCCAGCAGCGCGCGCATGCGTTGCACGGCGAGTTCGGGCTTCTCGAGCACGTTGGCCGCATCGGCCAGGCGGAACAGCTCGGCGAAATGCTGCAGCGAGCGCGTGCTCTGCTGGCCGCCGACCATGCTGAAGTGCTTCTGGTGGCCGTTGAGCCAGGCCATGAACACCACGCCGGTCTTGTAGAAGCGCGTGGGCGCCGCGAAGATGTGGCGCGACAGCGGCACCGTGGGGCCCAGGATGGCGTGGAACTCTTCCAGCTTGCCCTCGGCCAGCTTGCCCAGCGCAGCGCTGGCGGCCGGTGCGATGGCGTCGAAGATGCCCAGCAGCGCATCGCTCTGGCCGTGCAGGGGCTGCTCGCCCCAGCCGTCGCCCGCGATGAGTTCGGCGTAGTTGAAGTCGTCGCCGGTGTACATGCGAACGCCCGGTGGCAGCCGGCGGCGCATCGCAATTTCCTTGTCCTTGTCGAGCAGGGAGATCTTGATGCCGTCCACCTTGTCGGGGTGCGCAGCGATCACGGCCAGCGCCGTGTCCATGGCCTTGTCGGGGTCGTCGTTGCCCCAGTAGCC
>DATKFT010000119.1:0-1939 GCA_035544335.1 Pseudorhodoferax sp. | reverse complement strand
GAACGACTGAAAGGTCATTGCTGCGGGGCCTCGCGGCGCGGCGTCGCTGTGCCCCAGATGGCCTCGTACAGGATGCTGGCAGCGCGCCGTTCACCGGCCTCGCTGAAGTGGCTGGCGTCGGCGAAGTAGCGCCGGCCTCCCGGCATCTCGTTGGCCAGATCGACGAGCGGCACGCCCGCGTCGCGCGCTGCGCGGCGCAGGATGGCGTTGTGCAGGTCGTGCACGCGGTGCAGCGCCGGCAGCGTGAAGCAGGGGTGGTAGTACAGGGCCGTGGCCGCCAGCTGCTCCTGCTTTTCCAGCGGCTGCGTCTCGCGGTAGGAACGCGCGACGGTGGCGAGGACGGCATGCAGCCCGAGCGTCTTGGCCGTGTCGAGCAGCTCGCTGACGTCCTGGTGGAATTCCGAGGTGTCGAGCGTGTGCGGATCGATGTCCGGCACCGCGGTCTGCGGCTTGGTGCGCAAAAAGACCGTGTTCTTGAGCAGCAGGTCCGTGCTCAGCAGAAAGCTCGGCGATCCCACGGAGGGCAGCCGCCAGGACGAGGCGCCCGCAGCTTCGCCCGGCTTGCGGCAGTAGCCGGCCAGGTCGTTGAAGCCCGTGTAGAAGATGACCAGGTCGGGCGACAGCGGCGCGATGTAGTGCAGCATCTTGCGCTGGTCGTCCATGCTGGCGCCCGCGATGCCGGCATTGATGACGTGCACCTCGCGCTGCGGCATGGTCTTGCGCAGCCGGGCCTGCAGGAAGGCGGCCAGCGTGTGCTCGTTGGTCTTGGAGTAGGCCCCCATGATGGAGGAGGCACCCACGAGGGCGACACGGTATTCGCCGGCCGCCTTGGCCTGTGCGATGTCCGGGCTGCGCAGGCCCATGCTGTTGCTCTGGATGCTGGCCAGAGAGCCGTCGTGCCGCGCATTGGGCGTGAGCAGCTTGAGGCCCAGCTCCGCGTCGAAACTGTACATCGGCTCTTCGAACGCGAGGTTGAAGACGCTCTGGCCGAAGCGCAGCTGCGAGCGCACCTGCAGCCCCAGCTCCAGCAGCGCAAAGAGCGCGATGGCCCACAGCACGGTCCGGCTCGACCGGCTCAGGCCGCGGCGTACTGTGGGGGCCGCTGGCGGCACGTCTCAGCGCCCGATCGGCAGGTACTCGATGCCCATGGCGCGCACGAGCTTGGGGTCGTACAGGTTGCGTCCGTCGAACACAAGGGGCGCTTTGAGCTGGCTCTTGATGCCGTCGAAGTCCGGGCTGCGGAATTCCTTCCACTCGGTCACGATCACGAGCGCGTCGGCGTCGTTCAGGCAGGCCGCGGGGCTGTCGCCGTAGCGCAGCTTGGGCTCGTCGCCGAAGATGCGCCTGGCTTCGTCCATCGCGACCGGGTCGTAGGCCGTCACGCTGGCACCGGCGGCGATCAGGTCGGCGATCAGGGTGCGGCTCGGTGCGTCGCGCATGTCGTCCGTGTCGGGCTTGAAGGCCAGGCCCCACAGCGCGAAATGCTTGCCGCGCAGGTCCTCGCCGAAGCGCGCCGTGATCTTGCGGCTCAGCACATGCTTTTGCGCATCGTTGGCCTCCTCCACGGCCGTCAAGACCTTGAGCTCGATGCCGGCCTTGTCGGCCGCGGTCTTGACCAGCGCCTTGACGTCCTTGGGGAAGCAGGAGCCGCCGTAGCCGCAGCCCGGGTAGAGGAAGTGGTAGCCGATGCGCGGGTCCGAGCCGATGCCCTGGCGCACCATCTCGATGTCGGCGCCCAGCTTCTCGGCCAGGTTGGCCAGCTCGTTCATGAAGCTGATGCGCGTGGCCAGCATGGCGTTGGCGGCGTACTTGGTCAGTTCGGCGCTGCGCACGTCGGTCACGATCAGCCGCTCGTGGTTGCGCTGGAACGGCGCGTACAAGGCCTTCATGAGCAGGATGGCCTGCTCGTCGTCGGCACCGACGACGATGCGGTCGGGCC
>DATKFT010000118.1:0-3604 GCA_035544335.1 Pseudorhodoferax sp. | reverse complement strand
CGCGAAGCGCGGCTCGCCCAGGCGCGGCACGAGCAGGCCCCGCGTGAGTTCGTCGACCCAGACCGAGAAGACCAGCGCCGCGGCGCTGTCGCCGCGCATGTCGCCGTCGAAGCCCGCCAGCAGCGCTTGCACGTCGGGCGCCAGGCGGTGGGTGGAGACGGCCTGGCGCAGATGGGGCAGCAGCCGGCGTGTGGCCAGGGACACCGTGTCGCCCTGGATGCGCGCCATGCTCTGCACGTCGTGCCGTGGCTGGGCGGACAGCAGCTCGACGATGCGGTCGAAGCGGTAGGGAACCACCCAGTCCTGGCCGATGAAATGCGCAAAATCTGGCGCCGTGACACGCTGGTTGGCATTGGCCACCCAGGCCGGCTGCGCGCCCTGCACGACCCCGTGCTCGGGCGTCTCGCCGTAGGGCAGCCAGCCGTCCCAGGCGTAACGCGGCTCCCAGCCCGGCGACGGCGCGATGCCACGGATGTCGTTGTCGGCACGGCGCAGCGGCACGCGGCCCACGGCCTTGTAGGCGATGCGGCCCTGCGTGTCGGCCATCATCACGTTCTGCATCGGCGAGTGGTAGGTGGAAAAGGCCTGCAGCAGCGCCTCGACGCTGCCCGCCACGTTCACGCGCTGCATGGCCAGCGCGGTGTCGTTCTCGGTCTCCAGCGCGCTCCAGCGCAGAGACAGCACGTACTTGTCCAGATCGAGCAGCTCCGCATGCGCGGCCTGCGCATCGCTGAGCACCGGCCCGTGGCGCGTGCTGCGCACGGTGTGCACCACGTCGGGCCGGCCCTTGACGCGGATGGTTTCCTCGCGTTGCACGAACGGTGCCCACGCCGGCCTGCCATCGACATCGTCGACGCGGTAGGCCTGCGGATCGCCGTCCTTGATCTGCTCCAGGTACAGGTCCTGCACGTCGGGCCCGGTGTTGGTGAACCCCCAGGCGGCCGAGCGCGTGCGGCCCAGGACCACGAAGGGCAGCCCGGGCAGCGTGGCGCCGATCACGTCCAGCCCGGGCGCCTGCAGCCGCGCGAAATACCAGATGGCCGGGGCGCTCAGGCCCAGGTGCGGGTCGTTGGCCAGCAGCGGCTTGCCCGAGGCCGTGCGCTCGCCGGAAACGACCCAGGCGTTGCTGCCCTTGCCTTCCGACAGGCCGATGTCGTGCCCGAACGCGCTGGCCCAGGCTTGCGCGGCGGCGTCCAATGGCCTGGCCAGCCCCGTTGCCAGGCGCCCGGCAGCGGGCTGCGTGGCCGCGCCGGGCCGCGGCGCGCTGCGGTAGACGCCCAGTCCGCGGTACAGCCCGGCGAAGTCCACGGACGACGCCGGCGGTTCGCCCGGATACGGCGGAAAGAGCTGCCACAGCCGGGTGGTGTCGACGACCTGGGCGGCCGACAGGCGGGCCATCTCGTTGCCCCAGTTGCCGCTGAGGTCCAGCGCCATCATGAGCGACCACCCGACGCTGTCGACCGCCTCCCAGGCGGGGCCTTCGCGTCCGGGGCGCACGCCCAGCAGCAGGAACTCGGGCGACAAGGCCTGGGGCCGGTGCGCGTAGAAGGCCTGCACGCCCTCGCTGTAGGCCTGCAGTGCGGCCCGGGTCTCGGCCGGCATGCGTTCGAGCTGGCGCTGCGCGGCCTGCATGATGCCCAGCGTGCGCATGAGCTTGTCGGTCTCCAGCGTGGCGTCGCCGAGGACTTCCGACAATGTGCCGCGCATCACGCGGCGGTTGAACTCCAGCTGCCAGCCACGCTCCTGGGCATGGACGAAGCCCAGCGCGAACCAGGCGTCGCGCGGGCTGTCGGCATGGATGTGGGTGATGTCCGCATCGTCGCGCGCCAGCGTGATGGGCGCGCCCACGCCGGGCACCCGCAGTACGCCATCCAGCGGTGCGAAGCTGCGCCAGACATAGCCTGCCAGCACCAGCAGGCCGGCCACCAGAGCCAGCAGCAAGGCGACGCCGAAGCGCTTGGGGCCGTTCATGGCGCCTGCGTCAGCGCGGAGCACCGGCGGTGTTGATCGAGAAGGAAACGGTGGGCGCGCTGACGTCCCCCAGCGGAACGCCGAGGGCGATCTCGCCGGCCCCGTGCAGCTGGCATTCGTCGCGCCGCAGGGCGATGTCGGAGTCGCTGCCGGCAAAGCGCACCCAGGTGCCGAAGCTGCTGAGGTCCACCAGCACGAAGCTGCCGGCGCGCGCCTCGATGCGGGCATGCAGCCGCGACACGCGGGGATCGTTGACGACGATTTCCGCCTGGTCGTTGCGGCCCATGTGCAGCGGCAGCTCGCGCACGTGAAAGCGCAGGGACTGGTCCAGGTGCTGCAGGTGGATCTGGCTCTGTGCGGCGCCGTCCTGCACCGCGTGCGGCAACACCGCCTGCTGGGTCAGGAAGTCGGAGGCGATGTCGTCCTGCCACTCCACCTTGTACAAGGTCATGGGCTCGGTCTTGCCGCGCAGCGTGACCGCGCCCAGGCTGCGCAGCCGCAGATGGTGGCCTTCGTCGATGCCCAGCACCACCGATTCGGTGGCCCAGATCTCGCCCCCGCCGGCCAGATCGCTGAGCCGCGCCGCCACGTTGACGGCATCGCCATAGCAGTCGCCATCGACCTCGACCACCTCGCCCGTCGCGACGCCGGCCTTGACCTCCATGCGCAGCGTTTGCGGCCAGCTCTCCAGCCGGATGCGGTGGCCGCGCTGCATCTGGATGACGGCCTCGACCGCATCGGCCGGATCGTGGAACACCGCCAGCACCCCGTCGCCCAGCATCTTGACCACGCGCCCGGACTGGGCCCCGCAGATGTCGCCGATCCACTGCGTCAGGCGCGTGATCGTCGCCGTCGCCTTCTCGTTGCCCAGCGTCTCGAAGAACGCTGTGCTGTCCGAAAGGTCTGCGAAAACAACCGTGGCCTGAACGCCCATGGTGCTGCGGAAGTGGCGGTGGGGGCGGTCAGTGTAGGGGATGTTCCCCAGGCTGTATCAGTGCGCGTGGTCGTGGTGCGCAGGGTGTTGATCCTGGTCATGCCCGTGCGGAGCATGGTGGTGGCCGTGGCCCCCATCCAGGTGGCCCCACAGCACCATGGCCTCGCGGTTCTCGACCAGCATCTGCACCTTCGCACCCACGGGCAGCAGCACCTTGGTGGGCACATGGCCGAAGGGCAGCTGCGTGAAGACCGGCACCTTCAGGCGCTCGCGCAGCCACTGCACCACCGAGGCGAAACGGTAGTTGCGGTCGTGCGGCACGCGTTCGTAGCCCGTGAACTGGCCCAGCAGCACAGCTTTCTGCCGCCCCAGCACGCCGGCATGCAGCAACTGCGTGAGCATGCGTTCGATCCGGTAGGGGTGCTCGTTGACATCCTCCAGAAACAAGATGCCGCCCTGCACCTGCGGCAGATAGGGCGTGCCGACCAGATTGCTCAGGATCGCCAGGTTGCCGCCCCACAGCAGCGCATCGCGCACGCCCCAAGCGGCAGGCGCCTCGCTGGCCGCCGCACCGCGGCGTGCGCGCGGCGCCGGCATGGGGTCGTCGCGGCCGATGCGCCAGCCCGTGCCTTCGCCCTGCCCCAGCAGCAGATCGTCGAAGCAGGCCTGCATGATCTCGTCGGGCTCCTGCTCGCCGCC
>DATKFT010000117.1:0-5836 GCA_035544335.1 Pseudorhodoferax sp. | reverse complement strand
GCCCTTTTTGAGACTCGCATGCTTGCTGAGGAGCTGATGAAGGCAGCAATGGCGGCATGCGACCACCACGGCGACGGCGACCAGGCCCGGGCCGACATGCGCGCCGACATCCAGGACACGCCCGCCCACCTTCGCGCCGATCTGCTGGCGCATTTCCAACAGACCAACCCGAAAGCCAATCCATGACCCGCGACCAACACCACCCCGACGTGATCGGCGCCGCATTCACCGCCGCCCTGATGGGCGAAGGCCTGCCCTCGTTCCGCTCCCCCGACGTCGCCGGCCTGCTGGCCGTAGTGACCGAAGCGGCTGGCCAGCGCCTTCTGTGCGAGACGGTCGGCCGTCGCGTCTTGTCGTTGCTACTGGACCAGATGTCGGCCTCAATGCAGACCGAGCGCGAGGTGTCGATCATGCGCAAAGGAAATGCGCTGTAGTAGACTTGCGAGCATCGGCCGCAAGAAAAATCCCCACGGGACTTTTGCGCGACCGCAAGAACCGGCATCCCCACGGGAAGCGCGCTTCTAGGCCCTCATTCCATTGAATCGGCCTGGTGCGCGCTTTTTGCGTTCCAGGCGCCCCATAAGGCACCAACATGTCTGTTCACTTCAATACCTCCCCCGAAAAAGCCGAAGCCACTTGGAAGGCTTTGTGCGCCAAGGCCGGGCTCCCCGAAGCTGCCAACATCGGCACCCGCTCAACGCATGAGCTGTCCAAGGCCGAGCGCCACCAAGTGCGCAAGACGGCCCGCAACGCCATCAACACCCTTCAGTCCGCAATCAAGCCCAACGAGCTGGACGACGCAACCACCGACGCCCTGGTGTTCGCCGGCGGCGTGGTCGCGGCCATCAACCAAGCCTTTGAGCGCGAACAGGATGCCGAGCAGTTCTTCGGCAAGAAGTAGGCTTCCCACATACTGCGCAACGCGGCCGACTTCGACAAGCACTATGCTGCGCGGTCTGGGCAAGAGGATGTCTTCAACATCGCCGACTTCGTCAAGGGCGTGGCCGGCGTCCGCAGTTCCCCCGAGGTGATGAATGCACTCAGCACGGGAACGGACACGGCAGGCGGGTACACCGTCCCGAGCTTCCTCATGCCGGGCATCCTGGGGGCGATGGTTCCTGCATCCAGCCTGCTGCTGGCCGGCGCCGGGGTCGTGCCGCTGGAAGAAGGTGCAAAGACCTACACCACCGCAGCCATCGGCACCGTGCCCACTGCGGCCTGGCGCGCCGAGTCCGGCGCACTGGCGGTGAGCGATCCCGTGTTCCGCGCCGTGGTTGCCACCCCGCGTAGCCTGGCCTTCACGTTCAAGGTCAGCCGCGAGTTGCTGGCCGATGGTCAAGGCATCGAGCAGGCCCTGAACGCAGCCATTGGCCAGAGCTTCGCCAAGGCGCTGGACAAGGCGGGTTTGCGCGGTTCAGGCGTTGCGCCGGAACCGCGTGGCATCCTCAACACGGCAGGCATCCAGGACGTGGGCAACGGCACCAATGGCGCGGCGTTGGCCGGCTATGCCAACCTGTTCAGCGCGGTGCAAAGCATCCTGCAGGCCGACGCGCCGATGCCTACTGCGGCCATCATGTCGCACCGCAGCCGCGTGAAGCTGGGCGGCCTGACGGACTCCACGGGGCAACCTCTGCAGGTGCCGGACATGCTCAAGAACGTGCAGATGATCGGCACCAGCCAGGTGCCCAACAACCTCACGGTCGGTTCGTCCAACGACTGCAGCGAGATCTACCTGGGCGACTTCACGCACATGTACTTCGCAATGCGTGAGGCCGTGTCCATCCAGCTGCTGCGCGAGCTGTACGCCGAGACGGGCGAGATCGGATTCGCCTGCCATGTGCGCGCGGATGTGGTGCTGAACTACCCGGCTGCCTTCGCCGTCGTCACCGGCGTGCGCGCATAGCCCCATGAATGCCGCAGCGCGAGAGAGCGGCCCATAGCTCTACGGGCGCGGCCGGCGTCTCGTCGGCTGTGCGTCATCCATGGGAACGCATGGCGGTGCGACCGGCACCGGGAGAGGGATCACAGCAGGCCTGACCGCTGCGCTGCACGCCCTCACCCTCATGCCCCCGGGTGCTCATTCTTTGGACACCGATGCCCGGGAAACCCGCCTGTCCGGTCAATTTTCAGGCCCGCGAAATATGGAAATCAGCCGCAGGCCGCGTGGGCATCGACGCAGCGGCCGACACACCGGGGGCGGCATCGATCTTTGGAGGTCGAGGGCCAGGAAACCCCGCTGTTCCGCATGCGCGAACTATCTCCCCCGTTTCAAAGGAATTCAGCAAATGCCGGGAATCAAACACGCCCGAAACCCAGCATCCGTGCGGGCTTTCAGCCAGTCAGGGCCTGTTTGATTGTTTGATTTCCCGCCCTGCCGGTGTCAACGGCCAGCGGCCCCGCTTTCGACCGCTTGCCCTGGCGGCCTTCTCCCCCTGTTGGGGGTAAAGGGCCGATTCCGCAGACCGGCTCAATCGCTGTAAAACACCTTGTGGCCGTTGGAACCCTTCACTAAGTTGATGGAGTGCTCGCAGTTCGACCGGTTGACATAGCTTTCACTGCTACGAGCAATAGCCTCTGCATTGCTGGCGTAATAGATCCAGTACCACTGACCCTTGTTGTCCTTTTTCTGCCAATAGCAGGGATAGGTGACCGTCGCCATTTGGTGCCTCCTACTGCGTGTGGCAAGACCGAGCGCAGGTCTTGCACCCGTTCACCTGGCGGTAGTACTGCCGCGCTGCCTGGACTGCTGAGGAACAGTTGGCATGCCACCCGAGGCCCTGCACATTTTGGGAGGCCGGCCAGTAGACACAGCCCCTCTCATGAACCTCATGATCCCCATTTGTTTGCTCGCTCTTGTTCACGCAGAACTCTGCCATTCATGCCCCCTACAAGTTGTTGCAAAGAGTACAAATGATTGCAGGTGAAGCGTGGCGAGACAATTCGATACGTCAACACTTTGGTGGAAGTGTGCCACGCGAACGCGTGCGCCCGGACTGGCCGGCCATAAATGCCTATGCCCCTGGCGTCCCAATTGCTCGCGCATTCCGCTGCTCGATCGCGTTCCGCTTGCTCACTGGAAGCTTTGCGTACAACGCCGCAAGCTTCTTGGGTTTCGTGATCATCTCGTCAGCAATGAAGTTGAGGATGCTGAACAATTCGCCAGCTGTCTCTTTGTCGTCCTTGAGATCCATGGCGCCGGGGTGTACCGCTTCGTTCCCGATCACGCGAACAGCATCCAGGGCCTGCTGAATCTGAGGTGCAAGCCCCTTCTTCACCAGCGAGGCGATGTCATCGTCAATGTTCTTGCCTGGCTCGCCGAGATGAAGGCACAGTTTCTGCACGCAGAGCCGCAAAAGCGCTGCGGCCCCCCTGGGCGACAGATCCAGAATGGAACGTGCTTCTTCGAAATCGACCGCTATTTCGGGCGGCAAATCTTGGCTGGGCGGCACCCCACTTCGCGCCGGCGGGTAGACAATCTTGTCGCCGACCCAGATAGCCATCTCACTGCAGACATAGCACTTTGAAGTGAAGAGATTATCAACTCGGTACGGTACGTACTTGTTGGGCATCCGTTCGGTGAAGGGGCGCCCCAACAACACCCGTTTTGCCCAAGCGACAGACTTCTCCGTTTGACCGCGCTCATCATCGTCTCGAATACGCGAAAGACTTTTTTCAAGCTCCTCCACTTTCTGCCTACTAACGCGAAGGGGTGTCGCACCGTCTTCGCGTCCGATGACTTCTCCATGGCAGTTGCCCCACGTCTGACTCGTGTACGCGCCGCAATGCGGGCAAGAGAAAGACTGTTCAGCAGTGCTTGGCTGCTTGCCGCTAACCGGATGCTCGATCATGGCGGGTTCATTGGTGGGTAGAAACGAAAAACGGGCCAGGAGGCCCGTCTTTGCTGATGATCTGGTGGAGAGGAGGAGGATCGAACTCCCGACCTCCGCATTGCGAACGCGGCGCTCTCCCAGCTGAGCTACCCCCCCACGACCAAGAAATTCTAATACGGCCCGCAGCCGGGTGTGCTGGCGCATGGTGTCCAATCCTGCGCATGGATGTCCAAGACCCCCTGCAACAACGGCTCGACGCGCTGGAAATCAAGGCCTGCGAGGCCGAGGACCTGCTGGACGAGCTGAACCTGACCGTGTACCGCCAGCAACAGCAGATCGACGCGCTGGCGCGCCAGCTCGAGGCCCTGCGCCAGCAGCAGCCGGATCCGGGCGGCGCGGGCACCGTGCGCAGCCTGCGCGACGAACTGCCGCCGCACTACTGACTACTCGCACGCTGGTGCGCCGCCACCAGGCAGTCCTGGAACAGCAGCGCTGCACGCGAGGGCTGGGGCGAGCGGCGCAGCAGGCTGACGAACTGGCAGGCATACGAGAAGCGCTCGGGCGCCACCGCGCGCATGAGGCCCTGCGCCACGAAGCCCGCGGCGTAGTGGTCGGGCAGGAAGCCCAGGAAGCAGCCTGACAGGACCAGCGTGGCGATGGCCTCCTGGTCGTAGCCGCTGGCACGGCGCACCAGCCGCTCGCGGTGGCTCAGCTCCATGTTGGGCGAGTGGTAGCCCAGGCCCGCGAACGGGTACTCGCGCAGCCGGGCCCAGCTGAGGCCCGCGTGCGCTCGCTCGAACAGCGCGTGCGGGCGGCCGCAATACAGCAGCATGGTCTCGCCGAACAGCTCGGTGTAGCGCAGGCTGCGCGAGGCCCGGTGCGCGGGGATGATGCCGAGCGCGAAACGGCCGTCGATCACGCCGCGCTCGATCTCGTTGATGGAGGCCACGTGCAGGCTGGGCTGCACCTCGGGCGCCTGCGCGCGGAACAGCGCGATCGCCTCGGCGATGCGGGCCTGCGGATTGGTGGCGGTCTTGTCGAACACGGCCAGTTCCAGCACGCCGCCCATGCGGCCGTGGATGTCGTCGATGCCACTGCGGAACACGTCCACCGAGGCCAGCAGGCGCTGGGTTTCGTCGTATACGCGCTGGCCTTCCTCGGTCAGCGCGAAGCCCGCGCGCCCGCGCCGGCACAGCACCATGGCGAGCCGGGTTTCCAGGTCCTTGATGTGCCGGCTGATCGTGGAGGTGCCGATGTTGAGCTCCAGCTCGGCCGCGGCCATGCCGCCGCACTGCACCACGCTGCGGAAGACCTTGAGCAGGCGCAGGTCCATGTCGTCGAGCTGGCCCAGCACGGCACGCTTCTTTACTTGCACAAATCGTCAACTGAAGTTTGATACATGAACATTGTCCAAGGTATCACGCTGCCGAACAATCCACGCTTTCCGACCGTCCTTCAGGAGCCGCCATGACCGTGTTGTCGACACCGCAAGCCACCACCACCCGTCTCGATGCCACCTGGCTGGAGGCGCACTGGATGCCGTTCACCGGCAACCGCAACTTCAAGGCGGACCCGCGCATGGTCGTGGGCGCCAAGGGCGCCTACTTCACCGACGCCGATGGCCGCAAGATCTTCGACGGCCTATCGGGCCTGTGGTGCACGGGCCTGGGCCATGGCCGGGCCGAGATCAGCGAAGCCGTGGCGCGCCAGGTCGCCGCGCTGGACTATGCGCCGGCCTTCCAGTTCGGCCACCCGGGCTCGTTCGCGCTGGCCAACAAGATCAAGGAACTGACGCCGGCGGGCCTGGACTACGTGTTCTTCACGGGTTCGGGTTCGGAGGCGGCGGATACCTCGCTCAAGATGGCGCGCGCCTACTGGCGCACCAAGGGGCAGGCGGGCAAGACCCGGCTGATCGGCCGCGAGAAGGGCTACCACGGCGTCAACTACGGCGGCATCTCGGTGGGCGGCATCGCGGGCAACCGCAAAACCTTCGGCCAGGGCATCGA
>DATKFT010000116.1:0-1962 GCA_035544335.1 Pseudorhodoferax sp. | reverse complement strand
CGCCCCAGTTGGTGGTGCCGAAGCCCTTCTTGCTGTCCTCGCACGCCAGCAGCGCGCGCAGCGGCGAACTGACCTCGCCGGTCTGCGCACCCCAGCCGAGCAGGCCGAACGACCACTCGTGCTTGATGCCCTTGGACGAGTACGTCGCCATCGGCATGCCCTCGACCCGGGTGGCGATGCCGATGCGGGTCAGGTTCTGCGCGATGGTCTGCGCGATCTTCTCGTCGTTGACGTAGCGGTTGTTGGGCGTGTGCAGCGTCACGCCGAAGCCGTTGGGAAAGCCCGCCTCGGCCAGCAGCTTCCTGGCGCCCTCGGGGTCGTACTTGACCGTCTTCAGGTTGGGGTTGTAGCCGAACAGCGTGGGCGGCACCAGGTTGTTGGTCGGCTCGGACAGGCCCTCCATCAGCCGGTCCTTGATGCCCTGCCGGTTGATCGCCATGCTGATGGCATTGCGCACGCGCGCGTCCTTCAGCGGGTTCTTGTCGAGCGGCGCGCCGTCCTTGGCAGTGACGAAGGGCGACTTGTCGCGCTTGGCATCGAAATACAGGTAGATCACGCGATGCGAGATCTTGGAGAAGAACGCCAGCTTGGGATCCTTGCGCACCTTGGGCAGGTCGGGCGTGGGCACGTTCTCGATCGCCTGCACATCGCCCGACAGCAGCGCCGCCAGGCGCGTCGCCGGGTTGGGGATGAAGCGCAGCGTGACCTTGTCCCAGGCCGGCTTGTTGCCCCAGTAATCGTTGTTGCGCACCAGCTCGACCCGGTCGTCACGCGCGTAGCTGACGAACTTGAACGGGCCGGTGCCGACCATGCCCTTGCCCTGCGCGAAGTCATCCGAGCCCAGGCCCTGCGTGGCCTTCTTCTGCACGATGAAGATCGAGGTCAGGTCGTTCAGCATCAGCGGATACGGCTGGCCCGTGGTCAGCTGGATGGTGTGCTTGTCGATGATCTTCTTGCTGACGATGGCCTTGGTGTAGACGTCGAACTTGCCCGGGCTGTTCTGGATGGTGGCGGGGCGGTCGAGCGACCAGATCACGTCCTCGGCGGTCAGCTCGGAGCCGTCGTGAAACTTCACGCCCTTGCGGATCTTGAATTCCCAGGTGAGGTCATTGACCAGCTTCCACGACTCGGCCAGGCCCGGGATGATGCGGCTGTCCGGGTCCATCTTGGTCAGCGAGTCGAACACATGCTCGGAAACGTTGATGTTGGAGAACAGGTTGTAGAAGTGCGGATCCATCGAGGTCGGCGGCGAACTCATGGCCAGTTTGAGGTCCGCGGCCTGGGCGGTGCCGGCCAGCGCGAGGCCAAGGGCCCCCGCCACCGCCACCGCGCCAATTGCCTTCTTGAAAGTGCGAAGGGACATCGCGCAATTCTCCCTGTAGGAAGTGAAGCAGACGTTTTAGGATCGGCAATGCGCGCGCGCAGCGGGTCACGAGCGGCGCTGCTTTTTGGTGCGATGGGGCATCACAAAGCGACGGTATTGCCGGCCGGGCACTTCAAGCATGAACTGTTCCAGCAGTGCACATGCCACGGCAATGCGGGGAAACCCACCCGCACTGGCATATTGCACTGCGCCAAGCCGGGCAGCGCGCAGCAAATCGCCGCGTTTTGGCGCTTTCGCGAGAGGCATCGTATGATCCGGGGTATCCCATTGCTAACGCCTTAGACCCCAAGGTTGCCCGGCATCATGAAGCTCATCCCCGAAATCCTGCAGGCACAAGCCGAAATCCGCGCGATCCGGCGCGACATCCACGCCCATCCCGAACTTTGCTTCGAAGAACAGCGCACCGCCGACGTGGTCGCGCGCAACCTGGAATCGTGGGGCATCGAAGTCCACCGCGGGCTCGGCACCACCGGCCTGGTCGGCGTGATCCGCAACGGCAGCAGCGCGCGCACCATCGGCCTGCGCGCCGACATGGACGCGCTGCCGCTGCAGGAAGCCAACACCTTCGACCACCGCTC
>DATKFT010000115.1:0-3512 GCA_035544335.1 Pseudorhodoferax sp. | reverse complement strand
GACGCCACCTGGTAGCCGATGCCGCCCGAGACCGAGTGGCTGAACCAGCTCATCGCCGCGCTGCAGACCGTCCAGGCCGGGGGGCTGCGGCTGCTCGACGCGCTGGGCCTGGTGCGGCCGCTGGACGGCCAGCCGGCCTGGCCGTTCGCGCTGCGGCTGTCGGGCGAGAACCTGCTGATCGACCTGGGCCAGGCGCGCCGCCTGGGCTGGGCGCTGGGGGCCCTGGCGCTGGCCGTGCTGCTCGTGCTGCTGGCCTGGCTGTGGCGCCGTGCGCGCTGGCCGCTGCTCGTGGCCGTGCCCGTGCTGCTGCTGGCCGCGCCCTGGCCCGATGCGCGCGTGCTGCTGGTGCCGGCCACGCCGGCCAGCTTCCACCGATCGCCGACGGGCTTCTCGGCCCAGGCCATCGTGCAGGGCCAGGCGCTCTACGCGCAGCACTGCCTGGCCTGCCATGGTGGGGACGGCCGCGGCCAGGGACCGCTGGCCGCGGCGCAGCCGGTCTGGCCGCCCAACTTCGCGGGGCCGCTGCTGTGGCGGCGCGCCGATGGCGACCTCTGGTGGCATGTGCTGCACGGCGTGCGCGGGCGCAGTGGCCAGGCCACCATGCCGGGCTTTGCGGACAGGCTGCGCTCCGAGGAGGTCTGGGCGCTCATCGACTTCATGAAGGCCCAGGGCGCGGGCCAGGCCTTGCGCGCGGCCGGTTTCTGGCCCCAGCCCGTGGGCCTGCCCGACGTGGCCGTGCACTGCGTGGGCCAGGCGCAGCGGCCGCTGCGCAGCTGGGTCGGCCAGCGCCTGCGCGTGGTGGCCGAGGGGCAGGGCGCGGCCACCGTGCTGGAGGACCCGCGTTTCGTCACGGTGCTGCTGCGGCCTGCGGCGGCATCGGCATCGGCATCGGCATCGGCGATCGCCTGCGTGGCTGCCGACGACGCGGCCTGGCGGGCCTTTGCGCTGGTCACCGGCAACGAGGCCTTGGCCGGCACGCAGCTGCTGGCCGACCGTGCGGGCTGGGCCCGCGCACGCGCGCTGCCGGGCCAGGCCGGCTGGTCCGAGGACGACCTGCTGTGCCGCACGGAAGGCCAGCCGCGCGGCGTCCAGGGGCGCACGCCGGTGGACGGCCTGTCCGCGCTGATCGCGGCCATGGATGCCGAGCCCGTGCGCTACGTCAAGGGCGGCTTCGTCCATTGATGCCGAACGCAGCACCCCATTGGACGACCGGCGCATGGCCTCGGCGCGCGCCCTCATGCACAATCGCCGCTCCATGCACGCCTTGCTCCGCTTGATCGCCCGCATGCCCCTGGTGGCAGGCCGGCGGCCGGGCGCCGCACTCGTGCGCGCGGTGCTGGCGCTGTTCGTGCTGTCGCTGGGCGTGGCCGTCGCCTCGCCCGTGGTCAAGCCGCAGGCCATGGAGCTGATCTGCTCGAGCGCGGGCATGGTCAAGGCCGTGCTGCACACCGACGACGGCGTGCAGGAGATGGGGGCCAGCCACCTCGACTGCCCGCTGTGCGCGCTGACCGGGGCGCCACCGGTGCCGACCGGCGTGGCCTTGCCGCCCGTGCTGCCGCTGGGCCATGCGGTCCAGTCCATTCCCGCCGCGCGCATCGCGGCAGCCACTGCAGCGCCCTTGCCGGCGCGTGGGCCGCCCTCGCTCTGCTGACATCGCCCCAGATGGTGCAGCGCCGCCCCCAGGGCTGGCCTGCGCTGTCTTCCAGCCATGCAGCGGTGGGCCCAGGCCTGCCATTCCGAGAGAGCCTTTCCATGCACAAGATCACCGTGCTGTTGTCCGGCGCCATGGCGGCCGGCGCAGCGCTGGCACAGGCCGCGGACGACGCACCCGAACGCCAGAAGTCCCTGGGCGTCGTGACCGTCAGCGGCGGCCAGCCCAGCTCCCTGCCCACGCAGATTCCGACCACGGTCGAAGGCGTCACGCGCGCGCAGATCGCCGCCACCGTCAACGCCACCGACGCCGAGGATGCGCTCAAGTACCTGCCCAGCCTGCTCGTGCGCAAGCGCTACATCGGCGACTACAACCACGCCATCCTGTCCACGCGCGCCTCGGGCACGGGCAACAGCGCACGTTCGGCGGTCTATGCCGACGGCATCCTCTTGTCCAACTTCCTGGGCAACGGTATCGCCAACGGCACCAACTACGCGCCGCGCTGGGGCCTGGTCACGCCCGAGGAGATCGAGCGCGTGGACGTGATGTACGGCCCGTTCTCGGCCGCCTACCCGGGCAACTCGGCCGGCGCCGTGGTCGACTACGTGACGCGCATGCCCAAAAAGCTGGAGGCCCACATCCGCCTGGGCTATGCGACCCAGCCCAACGACCTGTATGCGACCGACCGCACGTTCACATCGTGGCAGACCAGCGCCTCGCTGGGCAGCAAGAGCGGCGACTGGTCCTGGTGGCTCGCGCTGCAGCGCGGCCGCAGCGAGGGCCAGCCGCAGACCTTCGCGACCGCGCTGCAGTCGGCCGGCCAGAGCGGCGGCAACGGCGTGCCCGTCACGGGTGCGGTGCCGGGCCGCAACCTCACGGGCCAGCCCTGGTGGCTGCTGGGCAGCGCCACGCAGTACACCACCGCGCAGGACCAGGCCAAGCTCAAGCTGGCCTACGACATCACGCCGACCCTGCGCGCGAGCTACACGCTGGCCTGGTGGCAGAACGCGTCCCAAGGCCGGTCGCAGAGCTGGCTGCGCGATGCGGCGGGGAACCCGGTCTACAGCGGCCCGGTGCAGATCGATGGCCGCAGCTACACGCTGGCGACCACGGCATTTCCCTCGACCGACGACGCGCAGACGCACTGGATGCACGGCTTCTCGCTCAAGAGCCGCACGCAAGGAACCTGGGATTGGGAACTCGCGGCCAGCCTCTACGACTACGCCCGAGACCGCCAGCGTGCGCCCACGGGCGCGCTGCCGCAGGCCGCCAGCGGCGGCGCCGGCACGCTGCAGACGCAGGACGGCACGGGCTGGAACCAGCTCGCGGCCAAGGGTACCTGGCGGCCGCAAGGCGTGGGCGGCGCGCACATCGTCGACTTCGGCGCCGGCCGCGATGCCTACGAACTGAACATCACCAAGACGGCCGTGGCCGGCGACTGGCGCAGCGGCGAGGGTGGCCCGCTCGTGAGCCAGGTGGGCGGCCGCACCAGCACCTGGTACGCCTGGGCGCAGGACGCCTGGGCCTTCGCGCCGCGGTGGAAGGCCGTGCTGGGCGCGCGCTGGGAGCACTGGCAGACCGAGGACGGCCTGAGCGCCAGCGCCACGGGCCGGCTGGCCTACGCCACGCGCAGCCAGTCCGACCTCTCGCCCAAGGCCGCGCTGGCCTGGCAGTGGACGCCGCAGACCGTGCTCAAGGCCTCGCTGGGCCGGGCCGTGCGCTACCCCACCGTGGGCGAGCTCTATGGCGCGACCTCGGGCGGCGCGCTGGACTTCGTCAACGACCCCAACCTGAAGCCCGAGAAATCCTGGACCAGCGAGCTGACGGCCGAGCGCGAGCTGGGCACGGGCCTGGTGCGCGC
>DATKFT010000114.1:0-10781 GCA_035544335.1 Pseudorhodoferax sp. | reverse complement strand
CAGCCCCGCGTGTCGTAGGCACCATCGGCGTGGACGCTTTCGATGGGCTCGTCGGCGGGAATCTGAGCCAGCAACTCGGGCAGCATCGGTGCATCGCCGATGGCGTTGCTGGTCACCTCGATGGCGCGTATCTCCAACGTCTTGGCGTTGATGCCCAGGTGGACCTTGCGCCATTCACGCCGGTACTCGGCGCCATGCTTCTTGCGTTTCCATTCGCCTTCGCCAAGGAACTTGATCCCTGTGCTGTCCACCAGCAATTGCAACGGCGATTTGCTCGGCTGGTAGCTCAGTTCGACCTGCAAGGTCTTCTGGCGCCGGCAGACCGTGCTGAAGTTGGGCACCGGCCAGTCCAGCTTGGCCAGCCGCAGCAAGCTCTCCACCATGCCCAGGGCTTGACGCAAGGGCTGGCCGAACAGGCACTTGATGCTCAAGCAGAACTGGATGGCTGCATCCGAGAACGTCGGGCTGCGCCCGCGCTTGCCGCTCGGCTTGCCGAGCCACTGCATGCCTTCATCCAGCCACACCGTCAACGAGCCTCGCGCCTTCAGCGCCGCGTTGTACGTCTTCCAGTTCGTCGTGCGGTACTTGGTCCGCTGCCTGTTCTTCGCTTCTGTCACGCCGCCAGTCTACGGGCGCCGGTCAGGCGGGGCGATTTGTGCAACAAAGCCCTGTGAGCTCCGCCAATCGGCCGCACCGTGCATCGCCTGCGCCGGCGCTTGTCACGTCAAGGACTGTCCCGCCTGATCACCGCCCCGGATCCCTGCCATGCGCAGCCCAGGCTAATCCGGCTTGTACCCAATCTGCCGAATGCTCGCCCCGAAGCGCTGCCAGTCCGCCTGCACGAGCTGCGCGAACTCCGCGGGCGTGCCGCCACCCGGCGCGAAACCGAAACCCAGGTACATCTCGCGGATCGCCGGCAGCGCCAGCACCTTGGCGATCTCCTGCTGGTGGCGCGCCACGGCCTCGGCCGGCGTGCCGCGCGGTGCGAACACGCCGATCCAGCCGTCCATCTCCACGCCGGCATGGCCCAGCTCGCGGATGGTGGGCACGTCCGGGAAGGCCGGCAGGCGCTGCGGCCCCAGGTAGGCCAGGGCCTTGAGCCGGCCGGCCTTGACGAGCTGCGCGATGGCGCCCGCGGCCGGCCCCCAGCCCCAGGCGACCTGGCCGCCTGCCAGGTCCTTGACCTGGTCGCCCGAGGCCTTGTAATGCACAGGCGTCATGTCCACGCCCAGCGACTGGGCCAGCAGCACGCCGCCGAAGTGCGAGATCGTGCCCAGGCCGTAGGTGCCGTAGCTCACGCTGCCGGCCGGCTGGGTCTTGAGCCAGCGCACGAAGTCCGCGAAATCACTGGCCGGCGCGCTGCCCGGCGTCAGCAGCAGCAGGCTGCCGCGGCCCATGTCGGTCACGGGCAGCAGGTCCTGGCGGGTGTCGTAGGGCCAGTTGGCATAGGCCTGGGGGTTGATCACGATGCCGGCCTGCACGGTCGCCAGCAGCGTGTTGCCGTCGGGCGGGCTCGCGACCGCGGCCTGGCCGCCGATGCGGCCCTGGGCACCGGGCCGGTTTTCCACGAGCACGGGCCGGCCCAGGTTCTGCGCCAGCCGGTCGGCCATGGGGCGCAGCAGCGCGTCCATGCCACCACCGGGCTGGTCGGTGGTGATGATCCTCAAAGGCGTCTGCGCGCGCGCGAGCAAGGGCGTGAGAACGGGCAGGGCGCAGGCGAGCAGGTGGCGGCGTTGCATGGCATGTCTCCGGTTCGTTGGGGCGTCGCAGGACTCATTGGCGCGCCATCTCCACGAGTGCGAGCTGCTCGAAGTCCAGGCGCTGGAGCGGGTCGAGCTCGTACTCGACGCGGAACAGCCGCGCGCCGCGCAGCGCGAACGGCGCGGCGTAGTGCGAGACCGGGCTGCCGCGGTCCAGCCCGATGTCCAGGCCGGAGAAGGACACCTGGGAGTTGAAGCCCAGCATGCGCGTGTCCAGCGCGCCGACCTCTTCGCCGTCCATGAGCAGCGTGGCCGTGCGCGTGGACGGCATGATGGACAGCCCCATGACCGGCAGCTGCACCTTGACCCAGGGCCCCAGCCGCATGCGCAGGCCCAGCACATGGTGGCCCGGCGTGAACGGGCGCTCGGACGTGATCAGGTGGTGGCGCCCACCCACGTTCATGTCGTGCACGAGGCGGCCGTCCTTGAGGTACAGGCTGTAGCCGCAGGTGGCGTCGCCGTGGGCGACCAGCACGCCCTCGGCGTCGGCCGCGTCGATGCGCAGGTGGGCCTCGATCAGGTAGTCGCGGCTGCGCACGTCGGGCGCCACGTCGTTGGGCAGGTGGCCCATGCCGGCGTGCAGCACGAAGCGCGTGCGCGGGCCGTGCACGCGCCGGCCGTTCTCGGCAAAGCGCGGCGCGAAGCGGTCGTCCATGGGCAGCACCTGGTTGGCCTCGGCCTCGCGCCACCACAGGGCCTTGAGCGCTTCCAGGCGCGCGGGGTGGACGGCGGCCAGGTCGCGCGTCTCCGAGAAGTCCTGGTCCAGGTGGTAAAGCTCCCACTGGTCGTTTTCGAACGGCGTGTTGACCGCGTGCCAGGCCACGGCCTTCCAGCCCCCGTGCCAGATGCCGCGGTGGCCGAACATCTCGAAGTACTGGGGCCCGCGCTGCCAGGGCGCGGCGCCATCGCGCAGGCAGGCGGCGAAGCTCTGGCCCGTCATGGGCTGCGCGGGCACGCCCTCGACCTGGGCGGGCGGGGCCAGCTGCAGCAGGTCCAGCACCGTGGGCGCGAGGTCGCTGACATGGCAAAAGCCGTTCCACAGCGCGCCCCGCACCGCGATGCCGCGCGGCCAGGCCACGACCAGCGGGTCGCGGATGCCGCCGCCATGGGTGTTCTGCTTGTAGCGTTTGAGCGGCGTGTTGGCTGCCATGGCCCAGCCGTGCGGGAAGTTGCTGTGCGTGTCGGGGCCGCCGATGTCATCGATGCGCGCCAGCTTGGTCGCCAGCGTTTCCTGCAGCAGGTTGAACGGTCCCATCGCGTTGACCATGCCCAGCGGCCCGCCTTCCTGGCTTGCGCCGTTGTCCGAGAGCACGAGGACCAAGGTGTCCTCGCGCAGGCCGGCCGCATCGAGGAAGGCCATGAGGCGCGCCAGGTGCTGGTCGGCATGGTCCAGCATGGCCGCGTAGGCCGCCTGCAGCCGCGTGAACAGCCGGCGCTGCTCGGGCGGCAGCTGGTCCCAGGCCGGCACGCCAGGGTTGCGCTCGGGCAGTTCGGTGCCGGGCGGCACCACGCCCAGCGCGATCTGGCGGGCCAGGCGGCGCGCGCGCTCGGCGTCCCAGCCCTGCGTGAAGCGCTCGGCGTAGTGGTCGATCAGCGCGCGCGGCGCCTGGTGCGGCGCATGGCAGGCACCCAGCGCGAGCAGACTGAACCAGGGCTGGCGCGGCCGGTCGGCCTGGTGGTCGGCGATCATGCGGATCGTCTGGTCGACCAGGTCCTCGGTCAGGTGGTAGCCGCTCTCGTAGCTGCCGGGCGCGGCGATCAAGGTGTTGTCCTGGACCAGCTCGGGGCTGTACTGGTCGGTCTCGGCATCGAGGAAACCGTAGAAACGGTCGAAGCCGCGGCGCAGCGGCCAGCCGTCGTAGGGGCCGCCGGGGCCGGTCTCGCTGACGGGCGTGACATGCCACTTGCCCACCATGTAGTTGTTGTAGCCGTGCGGGCGCAGCATCTCGGCGAGCGTGGCCGCGTCGCGCGCGATCTTGCCGCGGTAGCCCGGAAAGCCCGAGTCGAAGTTGGCCAGGCAGCCCATGCCCACGGCATGGTGGTTGCGCCCGGTCAAGAGCGCCGCGCGCGTGGTCGAGCACATGGCCGTGGTGTGGAAACCCGTGCAGCGCACGCCGGCGGCGGCCAGCGCGTCGATGGTCGGGGTGGCGATGTCCGAGCCATAGCAGCCGAAGTCGGAAAAGCCCACGTCGTCGAACAGCACCACGAGCACATTGGGCGTGCCCGCGGCCGGGCGCGGCGGCTCGGGCCACCAGGGGTGCGACGCAGACAGCGTGCGGCCTGCATGGCCCTGGTAGGCGGGCGGGACGGGCGGGACGGCGAAGGGCATGCGGGTCTCCTGGTGTGGCGCGGCGCGCGTGGGGTCAGGCCGGCCAGGCGGCGGCGTCGATGACCGGGAAGCTGCACGAGAACTGGTCGAGCAGGCCAAACAGGCTGGCCAGCAGCCGGGCGTCGCCGTCCAGCGGCGCCTGGCCGGCCTGCAGCAGCTCGGCCAGGGTCTTGCGCCGGCCCAGCAACGCGTCCAGCGCGGGGCGGGCCAGGGACAGGCGCACGTCGACCGGCTCGTCCGCGCTCAGCGCGCGGATCGCGTGCAGCGCGCCGTTGGAGATCTCCAGCCGCCAATGCTCGCCGCTGTCGCCGAAGTGGATGGCGATGCTGCCGGCCAGTTCGCCCGCGCGCGGTGCGTTGAAGCGCACGGCCAGCGCGTCGAACAGCAGCGCGTTGTCCAGCGCGCCCAGCATGGCCGTGCCGCCGGCCACGGCGGGCGGCTCGGGCGGGCCTTCGCGGCACTCGCGTGCGCCGAGCAGGAAGGCGTTGCGCCAGGTGGCGGACTCGGCCGCGAAGCCCATCTGCTCCAGCGCCTCGGCGGCCAGCGCGCGTGCGCCGGCGTGCTCAGGGTGGGCGTAGACGGCGTGCTTCATGACCTCGGCGACCCAGCGGTAGTCGCCCTGCGCGAGGTCTTCGCGGGCCCGCGCGAGCAGCGCCTCGATGCCGCCCATGTAGCGCACATAGCGCTGCGCCGCGGCCATGGGCGGGTGGGCGTGCAGGTTGGCCGGGTGCGCGTCGTACCAGGACAGGTAGTGCTGGTAGATGGCCTTGACGTTGTGCGAAACCGTGCCGTAGAAACCGCGCGCATGCCAGCGCCGCGCCAGCGGGCCGGGCATGGCCAGGCCCTCGGCGATCTCGGCGGCCTTCAGGCCGTGGCTCATGAGCCGCACGGTCTGGTCGTGCAGCCAGCGGTACAGGTCGCGCTGCTCGCGCAGGAATTCCTGCACGCGCTGCGTGCCCCAGGTCGGCCAGTGGTGCTGGGCCAGCACCACCTCGCTGCGCGCGCCGTAGCGCTGCAGTGCCTGGTGCAGGTACTTGGACCAGGCCAGCGCGTCGCGCACCTTGGCGCCGCGCAGCGGGCACAGGTTGTGCAGCGTGCGCGTGGCGTTCTCGGCCAGGTTCAGCGCGCGCTCGCCGGGGAAGTAGAAGTGCATCTCGGCCGGCGCCTCGGTCTCGGGCGCGAGCTGGAACTCGATGGCCACGCCGTCGATGCGGTGCGCCTCGAAGTCCTGCACGATGCTCCAGGTCGGCGCGATCAGGCCGGGCCGCCCGCGCGGCAGGTTCTTGCCCAGGCCTGCGTCGACCTGGCCGTCGGGGCCGACCGGCAGCGTGTGGCCGAACTGGAACTGCGCGCGCCGCGCCATGGCCACGCCGCCGATCACGTTCTCGGCCACGGCATGGTGCAGAAAGCCGTCCGGTGCGATGACCTGCACGCGGCCCGCGTCCACGTCGGCCTGGCTGACCAGACCGGCGACGCCGCCGAAATGGTCGCTGTGGCTGTGGCTGTAGATGACGGTGTGCAGCGCGCGCCGGCCCTGCGGATCGCGCAGGCGACGGTACAGGCGCAGCGCGGCGGCGGCGGTGTCGGGCGCGGTCAGCGCGTCCAGCGCGATCAGGCCGGTGTCGCCCTCGATGAAGGTGATGTTGGCGATGTCGTAGCCGCGCACCTGGAAGATGCGCGGCGTGACCTGGAACAGGCCGTGGATGCGGTTGAGCCGGGCCTGGCGCCACAGCGCCGGGTGCACGGTGGGGGCGGGCGTCTCGTCCTCCAGGAAGGCGTAGGGGCGCTGGCTCCAGACCGTGTGTCCCGCGGCGTTGCGCACCTCGGCCTCGGGGTCGGTGCCGAGCAGGCCACGCGTGGCGTCGGCAAAGTCCTGGCCGTCCTCGGCCGGCAGTTCGGCGGCGGCCAGGCGCTGCAGGTCCAGCGTGGGGCCGTAGGCGGTCTTCATGCGGTGTCTCCTGGCAGGGCGCGCGGACGGGGAAGGCCCAGGTAGGCGCACAAGGCCTGGGCGCTCTGTGCGACCAGGGCCGGTTCGTCGAGCCCGAGCGGGCCGGGATTGGTCAGCACGGCGCTGACCAGCAGGCCGTGCAGCAGCTGGTGTGCGAAGCCCAGCCGCGCGGCTGCTTCCGGGCCGCTCCAGCCGGGCCGGTGCGCCATGGCTTGGACGAGGGCCGCGCGCGTGGCCAGGCGCACGCCTGCCAGCGGCATCTGCAGCACGGCCTCGCGCGGCAGCAGCTGGGTCTGCGCCAGCGCCGCGGCGTACAGGCCGCGGTGCAGGCCATAGGAGCGCACGATCAGCTGCGTCCAGGCGGCGATGAAGGCGCTGGCGCTTTCGCGCCGGCGCTGCGGTGCGGCGTGGAAGGCCTGCAGGCGCTGTGTCAGCACCTCGGCCAGCAGCTGCTGCAGCACGGCGAAGTAGGCCTCCTTGTTGTGAAAGCGCGTGTAGAAGGTGCCAACCGAGCAGCCGATGGCCTCGGCGATGTCGGCCACCGTGACCTCGGACCAGCGCCGCGTGGTGGTCAGCCGCAGGCCGGCCTCGATCAGGGCCTGCTGGCGCAGCAGGCCGCGCTGGCGCTTGGGCGCCGAGGTGTGCGGGCCGGCCAGCGGGCCGGCGGCCAGGGTGAGCATGTCGTCGGGCATCTTTTTCATGAATATGAATTCATGTTCATATTAAGACTGCGAGGATGAGGCGGAACAGGGACTTTCCCGAGTCCGCGCCCGCAGCCGTGCCGTCCAGCGCGCGGCTGGTAGATTCGGCTCCGACCGAACAAGAGAGAGGGCGACATGACCGAGCCGGTGCTTTCCATCCAGCGTGCGCGCCGTGGCGACCGCCGCGACCCGGCGCATGCCGCGCTGTGCTGACGGACATCGGCATGCACATCGCACTGCACACCCTGCGCCTGTCGCTGCGTCCCTTCGTCGCAGCCGATGCCCCCGAAGTCCGGCGCCTGGCGGGCGACGCGCGCATCGCCGAGTTCGCCACGGCCGTGCCGCATCCCTATCCCGAAGGCGTGGCGGAGCAGTGGATCGCCGGCCACGGCCAGGCTGCGCGCGAGCGGCGCGAGCTGAACTATGCGGTGACCCTGCGCGACAGCGGCGCACTGGTGGGCTCCATGAGCCTGCTGGACATCGCGCCGCGGCATGCGCGCGCCGAAATCGGCTACTGGATCGGCGTGCCGTACTGGGGCCAGGGCTATGCCAGCGAGGCGGCGGCGCGGCTGGTCGCGCATGCGCACGAGGACCAGGGCCTCACGCGCATCACCGCGCACTGCCTGGCGCGCAACCCGGCGTCGGCGCGCGTGCTCGAGAAGGCCGGCCTGCAAGCCGAGGGCCGCCGGCCGCTGCATGTGCTGCAGCACGGCCGCTACGAGGATGTGCTGGAGTACGGCTGCGTGCTAGCCGGGCGCGCCCTCTGAGCCCAGCAGCACGGGCGCCGCGCCGGGCTGCCAGCGCGGGTGCTGGGCCATGCAGCGGCCGAACAGCGCCGACGCCTGCCAGTCGCGCAGCCAGCCCTGCAGCTGCGGCCAGGGCCGGGCCGCGAACCAGTCCGGGGCGACGCCGGCGAACTGGCGCACGAAGGGCGCCAGCGCCATGTCGGCCAGCGTGGCGTGTGCGCCAAACAGGAAGGGCGTGGCGGCCAGCCGCGCCTGCAGGCGCGCGAGGTAGGGCAGCGCCGCGTCGCGCGCGGCGCTGCCGTTGTCGTCGGCGGCAGGGGCGGCATGGCGCTGCGGGTACTTGTAGCGGTCCAGCAGGGGCTTGAAGTCGGTGTCGTTCTCGGCCACCAGCGCCAGCATGCCGGCCAGGTCGCCGGTGTGCGGCCGCAGCCAGCCCAGCGGGTCGTGGCGGCGCAGCGCCCACAGCATGATGTCCAGGCTCTGGTCGATGACCTGGCCGTCGGCCAGCACCAGCACGGGCACCGTGGCCTTGGGCGAGGCCTCGCGCAGCGCCTGCGGCTTGTCGCGCAGCACGACCTCGCGCAGTTCGCATGCCTGGCCGGCCACCAGCAGCGCGAGCCGCGCGCGCATGGCATAGGGGCAGCGCCGGAACGAGTAGAGGACCGGCAGCAGGGCTGTCGCGTCCATCAGGCCCTCCACACGCGCGTCAATCCCATCACGCCCGTCACGCCGCGCTGGGCAGGCCCAGGTGGGTGCGGCTCTGCGCCGCCGCCAGGTCCATCTGGCGCTGGCGCTCGCGGTAGCCCGCGCGCTGGTCCTCGTCACGCTGTGCGGCGCAGTGTGCGCATTGCACGCCGTCCTCGAACAGCGGCGAGGCGCGGTCGGCCGGCGCGAGCGGGTGGCGGCACGAGCGGCACTGGCTGTGCGTGCCGGCCGCCAGGCCATGGCCCACGGCCACGCGTTCGTCGAACACGAAGCACTCGCCCTGCCAGCGGCTGTCCGCGGGCGCCACCTGCTCCAGGTAGTTCAGGATGCCGCCTTCGAGCTGGTAGACCTCGCCGAAGCCCTGGGCGCGCAGCAGGCTGGAGGCCTTCTCGCAGCGGATGCCGCCCGTGCAGAACATGGCGACGGGGGGCTGGCCGTGCAGCAGGCCGCCGGGTGCGGACTGCACGGCGATCCAGGCGGGCCAGTCGGTGAAGGACGCGGTGGCGGGATCCACGGCGCCGGCAAAGCTGCCGATCGCGACCTCGTAGCCGTTGCGCACGTCCAGCAGCACAAGGCCGGGCCGTTCGAGCAACGCGTTCCAGCGCGCGGGCGGCACATGCTCGCCGGTCTGGCCGACCGGGTCCAGGCCCGGCACGCCCAGCGTCACGATCTCGCGCTTGCAGCGCACCTTGAGGCGGTGCAGCGGCACGCTGACGCAGTCTGCGCTGCGCACGGCCAGCGCCGCGAGCAGCGGGTCGGCGCGCAGATGCTCCAGCAAGGCCTGCACCGCATCGCTTTCGCCCGCGATGCTGCCGTTGATGCCTTCGGGCGCCAACAGGATGTTGCCGCGCAGGTCCAGCGCCTCGCAGCGCGCGCGCAGTGGTGCGACGCGCTCGGCGCTGTCGGGCAGCGCGGCGAAGCAGTAGAACGAGGCGGTGCGTGGCATCGCGGTCAGCGGTTCTTGTCCTGCGCCTCGGCCGGTTGGTGCGCGGCATGCGGCAGGTCCACGCCCTTTTGGCGGTCGCGGAACAGTGCGGCGCGCATCAGGAAGATCGTGGTGACCGGCGCCGTCAGCGCGACGAACAAGGCGATCAGGATGGCGTGCAGGAACAGGCTGGTGCCCTGCACCGAGAAATAGACCACGGTGGCCAGCATCACGCACCAGGCGCCCGCGGTGGCGCCCAGCGTGGGCGCGTGGATGCGGTTGTAGAAGCTGGGCAGGCGCACGAGCCCGAACGAGCCGATCGCGGCAAAGGCCGCGCCGGCCACCGCGAACAGCGCGGTCAGGATTTCGGCCCAGATCGGCAGCGGGTTCATGACCATGCCTCCCCGCGGGGCACTGCGTGTCCTCGCTGCGTCCCGAGGGCGTGCTGCGCTGGCGTGGGACGGTCCGGCAGGGCGCGCGCGGCCCTCACTGCAGTACCTGCGCGCTGCGCGCTGCGGTGCCGAGCACCTGGGGGCGGCCCGCTCATTCGATCACCTCGCCGCGCAGCAGGAACTTGGCCAGCACCGTGGAGCCCACGAAGCCGAACAGCGCGATCAGCATGGCGGCCTCGAAGTACACGTTGCTGGTGTAGGTGATGCCCAGCACCAGCATGGTCAGCATGCCGTTGATGTACAGGCAGTCCAGCGCCATCACGCGGTCCTGCGCGGCCGGGCCGACCAGCAGGCGGAACAGTGCGCAGAGCATGGCCACGGCCAGCAGGAACAAGGCGATCTTGAGGCCCCAGAACAGGATGGGTGTCATGGCGTCGGCTCTTCCGGTTGAAAGATGTCCAGCAAGGGGCGCTCGTAGCGCGTCTTGAGGCGGACGATGAATTCATCCTCGTTCACGAGGTCGAACACGTGGATCAGCAGCTTGGTGCGGTCCAGTGACAGCTCGCCCCAGGCCGTGCCGGGGGTCAGGCACATGATCATGGCCAGCACCGCGAGGCCGTTGGGGTCGCGCAGCTCCAGCGGCACCACGACGAAGTAGCCGTTCAGGCGCACGTTGCGCCGTGTCAGGATCAGCCAGGCCACGTTCTTGGCCGAGACCAGCATGTCGGCCACGGCGGCACCGGCCAGCTGCACGGCCACCGCAGGCCTGCGCATGCGCACGGTGGCCGGGCGCAGGCTCTGCGTGATCAGCGGCACGACCAGGCCGAGCAGCGCACCCGACAGCAGCGTGCTGGCATCCATGGACTGGTGCAGCAGCAGCCAGACCACGAACAGCGTGAGCGACAGCGGCGGCGAGGGGACCAGGCGCTTCATGGCATGGCCTCCTTGAAGGGCGGGGCGGGCACGGGCAGCGTGGTCAGCACGGCCTGGCGGTAGTGCTTGGCGGTGAACAGCCCTTCGGCCGTGGCTTGCGCATGCTGCATGACCGGGCCGGCGCCGATGGTCAGGCCGATGGCCGCAGCCAGCAGCAGCGCCACGGGCAGCAGCTCGAGCGCGGGCAGCGCTGGCAGGTGGGCATGCGGCTGGCTCCAGAAGTAGCGGATGCCGGCGCGGCACAGCGCCACCAGCGTCAGGAAGCCGCCCACGATCAGCAGTGCGATGAAGGCGATGCCGGCCTTGTCCAGCACCGGCGCGCTGAGCAGGCCCGACAGCATC
>DATKFT010000113.1:0-2072 GCA_035544335.1 Pseudorhodoferax sp. | reverse complement strand
CGGAGTCCCGTCGCTCCCGCTGAAAGACCGGCTCCCGTGGGCCGGTTTTTTTTCGTCCGGCGCTGGCGACGCAGAGGTCTTCAGACGCCTTCGCCGCGCAACAACGGCAGCAACTGCTGCCCCTGCCGTTCGATCTCCGTGAGGTAGGGCGTGTCGGACAGCACGAAATGCGTGATGCCCAGCGCCTGGTACTTGCGCAGCGAGGCCGCCACCTCGGCGGCCGAACCGACCAGCCAGGTCGTGCCCGCGCCGCCACCGCCGTAGCGGCCCGGCGCGGTGTAGAGGTTGTCGTCCAGCACCTCGCCGCGCGCCTGCAGGTCCAGCAGGCGCTGCTGGCCCACGGCCAGCATGCGCCGGTGGTCGTGCCAGACCGCGCCGTGGTTCTGCACCATGGTCGCGAGCTTGGCCTCGGCATCGGCCCAGGCCTGGGCACCCGTGTCGCGCACCAGCGTCGTGATGCGCAGGCCGAACTCCAGCGGCGCGTGCTGGCGGCCCAGCTCGCGGCTCAGCGCCCGCAGGCGCTCGATGCGCGCGTGCAGGTCCGCGAGCGGCTCGCCCCAGAACAGCTGCACGTCGGCCTCGCGCGCGGCCACGCGCTCGGCCGCGGCCGAGGCGCCGCCGAAGTACAGCCGCGGATGGCGCCGCAGGCCGCCCGGCAGGCGGCGCGGCGCGATGCGCGGCAGCACGGTGGACTGCTGTACCTGGAAATGCGTGCCGGCATGGTCCACGTTCTCTTCGGTCCAGAGCTTGCGCACGAGCTGCATGAACTCCTGCGTGCGCGCATAGCGCTGGTCCTGCGCGCCTTCGGCGTCGCCGTAGGCCTGCAGATCGTCCTGGCCCGACACGATGTTGACGCGCACCCGGCCGCCGCTCAGCTGGTCCAGCGTGGCGGCGGCCGCCGCGAACTGGGCCGGCCGCCAGTAGCCCGGGCGCACCGCGATCAGCGGCTCGAAGCGCGTCGTGCGCGCCGCCAGCGCGGTGGCGACCGTGAAGGTATCGGGCCGGCCCCAGCCCGTGCCGATCAGCGCGCCGGCCCAGCCGTTGCTCTCCAGCGCCAGCGCCTGCTGCGTGAGCGTGTCCAGGCTGTTGTGGTCGGCCACCACGGTGTCGCCGCGGTGGCCCGGGATCACCTGGTTCGGGATGTACCAGAGGAATTCGGTCGGTGTCGTCATGTCGTTTCCAGGAGGGGGATGGCGGGGCCGCGCACGCTGGGCACGGCCGCCATCAAGGACTGCGTGTAGGGGTGCCGCGGCGCGTCCAGCACGGCCTGGGCGGGCCCCTGCTCCACGAGCCGGCCGCGCTGCATCACGCCCACGGCATCGCACATGTGGCGGACCACGGCGAGGTTGTGGCTGATCAGCAGATAGGTCAGGCCGAACTCCTGCTGCAGATCGCGCATGAGGTTCAGCACCTGGGCCTGCACCGAGACGTCGAGCGCCGAGGTCGGCTCGTCGCAGACGATGAACTCGGGACGGCTGGCCAGTGCGCGCGCGATCGCGATGCGCTGGCGCTGGCCGCCCGAGAACTGGTGCGGGTACTTGCGCGCGTCGTCGGGCGACATGCGCACGCGGCGCAGCGCATCGGCCACGCGTTCGGCCACCTCGTCGGCGCGTGTGGCCAGGCCCAGCACGCGCACGGGTTCGGCGATGAGTTCGTCCACGCGCCAGCGCGGGTTCAGGCTCGCATAGGGGTCCTGGAACACCATCTGGAAGCGCCGGCGCAGCGCGGCGGCCTGCGCGTCGCCGGCCCAGCGGTCCACGCCGTCGAACAGCACGCGGCCCGCGCTCGGGCGCGTGAGCCCGGCCACCATGCGCGCCACGGTGGACTTGCCCGAGCCCGATTCGCCGACCAGGCCGAAGGTGCTGCCGCGCGGGATCTGGAAGTCCACGCCGTCCACGGCGCGCAGCTGGCGCGCGGAGTGGCCGGCCAGCCGGCGCAGCCAGCCGCCGCCGGGCAGCGCGAAGCTGCGCGCCAGGGCTTGCACCTGCAGCAGCGGCGCGGCGTCCGGCGGCGCCGCGCGCTGGGGCCGGGCCGCTGGCGGCGCGGCCGGCGCCGCCGGCGCCTCGAGCACG
>DATKFT010000112.1:0-1606 GCA_035544335.1 Pseudorhodoferax sp. | reverse complement strand
GTAGCCGCCTTCGATCTTCAAGGGCTCCTTGGTCAGGCGCTGGCCGTCCTGCCAGATCCAGTGCGTGTCGATGGCCGTGACCTTGCCGGGCGCGGCCGCGCCCACGTGCGTGAACATGGCCAGCGAGACATCGAAGTGGTTGTTGGAATGCGAGCCCCAGGTTAGGCCGAAGGCCTGGCACAGCTGGGCCACGCGCACCGAGCCGGCCATGGTCCAGAAGTGCGGGTCCGCGAGCGGGATGTCGACCGACTGCAGCGACAGGCTGTGCGCCATCTCGCGCCAGTCGGTGGCGACCATGTTGGTGGCCGTGGGCAGGCCGGTGGCGCGGCGGAACTCGGCCATGACCTCGCGGCCCGAGAACACGCCTTCGGCGCCGCAGGGGTCTTCGGCATAGGCGACGACGCCGCGCATGCGCTGGCCCAGGCGGATCGCGTCCTTGAGCAGCCAGCCGCCGTTGGGGTCCAGCGTGACACGGGCTTCGGGGAAGCGTTCGTGCAGGGCCGTGACGGCATCGACCTCCTCGTCGCCACGCAGCACGCCGCCCTTGAGCTTGAAGTCCTGGAAGCCGTAGCGCTCTTGCGCCGCCTCGGCCAGGCGCACGATGGCCTCGGGGGTCATGGCCTTCTCGTGGCGCAGGCGGAACCAGGCGTTGTCGGCCTCGGGCTCGCGCCGGTAGGCCAGGTCCGTCTTGTCACGGTCGCCCACGTAGAACAAATAGCCCAGCATCTGCACCGCATCGCGCTGCTGGCCTTCGCCGAGCAGGGCCGCGACCGGCACGTCCAGGTGCTGGCCCAAGAGGTCGAGCAAGGCGGATTCGGCGGCCGTCACGGCGTGGATGGCCACGCGCAGGTCGAAGGTCTGCAGGCCGCGGCCGCCGCTGTCGCGTTCGGCGAACTGCGTGCGCATGGCGTTCAGGATCGCCTGGACCTTGCCGATGGGCTGGCCGACGATGAGTGCGCGCGCGTCTTCCAGCGTCTGGCGGATCTTCTCGCCACCGGGCACTTCGCCCACGCCGGTGCGGCCGGCGTTGTCGGTCAGGATCAGCAGGTTGCGCGTGAAGTACGGGCCATGTGCGCCCGACAGGTTCATGAGCATGTCGTCGTGGCCAGCCACGGGCACGACACGCAGGTCTTTGACGAGGGGGGTGGACACGGGGGTCTCCTGAAAGTGCGCGGGGCCCGCCACGGTGGCGGGCCCCGCGGGGAGCAAAGCTTACTGCGGGCCGAGCTTGTGGATCAGCGCCGCAAGTTCTTCCATCTCGCCGGGCTTGAGGTCGGACAGCGGTGCGCGCACCGGGCCGCCGTCGTGGCCGACGATCCTGGCGCCGGCCTTGATGATGGAGACGCCATAGCCTTCCACGCGGTTGCGGATGCCCAGGTAGGGCATGAAGAACTCCTTGAGCAGCCTGTGCTGCGTCGCCATGTCGTCGGCCGCCACGGCCTTGTAGAAGTCCATCGCGGTCTTCGGAATGAAGTTGAACACCGCAGACGAGTACACGGGCGTGCCCAAGGCCTTGTAGGCCGCGGCATAGACCTCGGCGGTCGGCAGACCACCCAGGTAGGAGAAGCGGTCGCCCATGGCCATGAAGATGGAGGACATGGTCTCG
>DATKFT010000111.1:0-13031 GCA_035544335.1 Pseudorhodoferax sp. | reverse complement strand
GAGCAGGGCCTGGCCGGCTACGAGGCCTATGCCTGGCAGGGCCTCACGGTGCCGGCCGGCGCGACGGACGCCACCGTGGCCCGCTACAGCCGCGCGCTGCAGGAAGCGCTGGCCTCGCCGACCGTGAAGGCGCGCTACGAGGCCCTGGGCGTGGAAGGTCTGCCCGGCACGCCCGAGCAGATGGCGGCCTACGCGAAACAGGAGCGCGAGCGCTGGGGTCGCTTGATCCGTGCCAACAACATCAGAATCGATTGACCACCTCACGTCTGCGCGCTGCGCGCTCCGCCAACCCCCTGCGAGGGGGCGCATGCGGCGGCCCGGCAGAGCCGGTTCCGCGGGTGCCGCTGGCATGGCCTGCTCCGCGGCCTTTCGCGGCGCGGCTTGTGCGCCATCGCTGCCTGTGACCCAGCCGGAGCGCACCACAATGACCGACAGAAAGGAAGAATCCATGGCCCAAGACCTCCTGCGCTACCAGAGCGGCTTCGGCAACGAGTACGCCACCGAGGCCGTGCCCGGCAGCCTGCCGCAGGGCCGCAACAGCCCGCAGCGCGCGCCGCACGACCTGTACCCCGAGCTGATCTCGGGCTCGGCCTTCACGGCGCCGCGGCACCAGAACCGCCGCACCTGGATGTACCGGCGCCAGCCCTCGGTGGTCGCGGGGCGCTACCAGCCCTACGCCCAGCCGCTGTGGACCACGGGGGGCGAGCGCGAGATCGCGCTGGCGCCCGAGCCGCTGCGCTGGCACCCGGTGCCGCTGGACGGGGCCGAATTCGACTTCGTGGACGGCATGCGCACGCTGGCCGCCAACGGCGATGCCGATGCGCAGACGGGCGTGGGCGCGCTGGTGTATGTGGCGGGCCGGTCCATGGACCAGCGCGCCTTCGTCAACGCCGACGCCGAGCTGCTCGTGGTGCCGCAGCAGGGCCGGCTCGTGATCACGACCGAGCTCGGCGTGCTGGATGTTGCGCCCGGCGAGATCGCGCTGCTGCCGCGTGGCCTGGCCTTCAAGGTGGCTCTGCCCGATACCGAAGCTGGCGCGGGCCTGTCGCGCGGCTATGTCTGCGAGAACTACGGCGCGCAGTTCCGCCTGCCCGAGCTGGGGCCGATCGGCTCGAACGGCCTGGCCAATGCGCGCGACTTCCTGGCGCCCGTGGCGGCCTACGAGGACAGCGCCGGCCCCTACGAGCTCATCAAGAAATTCGGCGGCCGCTTCTGGCGCGCGCCGGCCAGGGGCACGCCGTTCAACGTCGTGGCCTGGCATGGCAACCTCGCGCCCGTGAAGTACGACACCCAGCACTTCATGACCATCGGCTCGATCAGCTTCGACCACCCCGATCCCTCGATCTTCACGGTGCTGACCTCGCCCAGCGACACGCCCGGCACGGCCAACTGCGACTTCGTGATCTTCCCGCCGCGCTGGCTGGTCATGGAGGACACCTTCCGTCCGCCCTGGTACCACCGCAACCTCATGAGCGAATTCATGGGCCTGGTCTATGGCGAATACGACGCCAAGCCCGGCGGCTTCAAACCCGGCGGCGCGAGCCTGCACAATGCGATGGTGCCGCACGGCCCGGACGGGGAAGCCTTCGAGAAGGCCTCCTCGGCGGACCTCAAGCCGCAAAAGCTCGACAACACGCTGGCCTTCATGTTCGAAAGCCGCTACCGCTTTGTCCCCACGGCCTGGGCGCTGCACACCGCCCCGCTGGACCAGGACTATGCGGACTGCTGGGCCGGCCTCCAAGACCATTTCAAGCCATGACCACCACCGACACCACCCACAACCCCCAGCTGCGCAGCTGGGTGACCTCCGCCAACACCGCGGGCTGCGACTTCCCGGTCCAGAACCTGCCGTTCGGGCGCTTCCGCCAGGCCGCCAGCGCCGAGGCTTTCCGCATCGGCGTGGCCATCGGCGACCAGATCCTGGACCTGAAGGCCGCCGGCCTCGTCGACCACGACGACATGAACCGGCTCATGGCCGCCACGCCGGCCGAGCGCCAGGCGCTGCGCGTGCAGCTGTCCGAAGGCCTGCGCGAGGGCAGCGCCCAGCAGGCCGCCTGGGGCAGGGCGCTCGTGCCCCAGGCCAGCGCCGAGTACACCGTGCCCTGCCGCATCGGCGATTACACCGACTTCTACACCGGCATCCACCACGCCACGGCCGTGGGCAAGCTGTTCCGCCCGGACCAGCCGCTGATGCCCAACTACAAGTGGGTGCCGATCGGCTACCACGGCCGCGCCTCGTCCATCGTCGTGAGCGGCCAGCAGTTCAAGCGCCCCCAGGGCCAGACCATGGCGCCGGGCGCGACGCAGCCCAGCTTCGGGCCCAGCAAGCGGCTGGACTACGAGCTGGAGCTGGGCTTTTACATCGGCCAGGGCAATGCGCTGGGCGAGCCGATCGCGATGGACCAGGCCGAGCAGCACCTGTTCGGCGTGGGCCTGTTCAACGACTGGTCGGCGCGCGACCTGCAGGCCTGGGAGTACCAGCCGCTGGGGCCCTTCCTCGCGAAGAACTTCGCCTCCACCGTCTCGCCCTGGATCGTGACCATGGAGGCGCTGGCGCCGTTCCGCGCCGCCTTCACGCGGCCCGCGGGCGACCCGCAGCCGCTGCCCTACCTGGACGGTGCGGCCAACCGCGCGCAGGGCGCGCTCGACATCACGCTGGAAGTCTGGCTGCAGACCGCCAAGATGCGCGCGGCCGGCGAGCCCGGTGTGCGGCTCACGCACGGCAACACCACGCAGGCCGCCTACTGGACGGCCGCGCAGCTCGTGGCGCACCACACCGTGAACGGCTGCAACCTGCAGAGCGGCGACCTGCTGGGCTCGGGCACGCTGTCGGGTGCGACGCTCTCGGAGGCCGGCTCGCTGCTGGAACTCACGCAGGGCGGCAAGCAGGCCATCACCCTGGCCAATGGCGAGACGCGCACCTTCCTGGAAGACGGCGACACGCTGATCCTGCGCGGCTGGTGCGAGCGCGAAGGTGCGGTGCGCATCGGCCTGGGCGAGGCGCGCGGGACCGTGCTGGGCTGAGCGCGCGGGCGCGCCTGGTGGCGCGCCAGGGCGAAGCAGCGGCCCGCCTTCTCGGGCAGGGCCGTTGCGAGATCTCAGTCCAGCTTGACGCCCGCGTCTTTGACGACCTTCGCCCACAGGCCGATCTCGTCCTGCACCTGCTGCTTGAACGCCGCGCTGCTGGACGCCTGCAGGATCAGGCCCTCGTCCGCATAGCGCTTCTTGAGGCCATCGTCGGCCAGGGCCGCAACGATGGCGCTGTTGAGCTTGTGGACGATGGCGTCGGGAACGCCGGCGGGCGCCACGATGCCGTACCAGGTGGTCGCGTTGAGGTTCTTGAAGCCCTGGGATGCGGTCGTTTCCACCTGGGGCAAGGGGGGCGACTTCTCGCTGCCGGTCACGGCCAGGGCGCCGATGTTGGAGGCCTTGTACTGCGGCAGCATCTCCACGACCTGGGTCACGCCCAGCTGCAGTTCTCCCGACATCAGGGCCAGCACGACCGGCGCGCTGCCCTTGTAGGGCACATGGACCATGGTGGAGCCCGCGGCCAGGTTCAGCAGCTCGCCGGTCAGGTGCGTGATGGAGCCCGCGCCCGAGGAGCCGAAGGAGATTTTTCCGGGCTCCTTCCTGGCCAGCGCGATGAGCTCGGGCAGGGTCTTGACGGGCAGCTTGGGGCTGACCACATAGACCAGCGGCGTCTTGGCGACCAGGCTGACCGGCTTGAAGTCCTTCGCCGGGTCGTACTGCAGCGCCGGGTACAGGCTGGGCGCGATGGCCAGCGTGGACACGTTGCCCAGCAGCAGCGTGTAGCCATCGGCAGGCGCCTTGGCCACGGCGGTGGTGCCGATGGTGCCGCCGGCGCCGGCGCGGTTGTCCACGACGACGCTGGCGCCCAGCTTGTCCTGCAGCGCCTGGCCCATGGCGCGGGCCAGGGCATCGGCGGCGCCACCGGCCGGGAACGGCACGATCAGACGGATGGGCTTGTTCGGATAGCTGGCCGCGTCGGTCTGGGCTGTGGCGTGGCCCGCGAGCGTGGCGCCCAGCAGCAGTGTGCAGGTCGCCAGCAGCGTGCGGCGGGGCAGGGTGGGGTGGCGTGGGGTCATGGGGTGTCTCCTTGTCAATGTGTGCACCGATGGCGTGGCCGTGCCGCGCGGTTGGGCGCGCAGTTAGGCGCGTGGTTGGGCGCGTGGATGGTTCTGCAGCCAGTGCCGCGCAATGTCGCCACGCTTGCAGACCCAGACGTCGGGCCGGCCCGCGACATGGTCCAGAAAGCGCTTCAAGCCCATGGCCCGGGCCGGGTGTCCCACCAGGCGCAGGTGCAGGCCGACGCTCATCATCTTGGGCGCCTGTGCGCCTTCCTCGTAGAGCAGGTCGAAGGCGTCGCGCAGCGACTCGAACAGCTGCTGGCTGGTCGACATGCCGCCGCGCACGAACTTGGCGTCGTTGTTCGTGAGGCCGTAGGGCACGACCAGGTGGTCCCGTCCCTGCACCGTCGTCCAGTACGGAAGTTCGTCGTTGTAGGCGTCCGAGTCGTACAGGAAGCCGCCTTCTTCCACGAGCAGGCGGCGCGTGTTCACGCTGGGGCCGTAGCGGCAGTACCAGCCCGCAGGACGCGTGCCCGTGCAGGACGCGATCGCCTGCACGGCCTTGGCAATGCGTTCGCGCTCCTGCGCCTCGCTGAGGTTCTGGTGCCGCTCCCAGCGCCAGCCATGGGCGCAGACGTCGTAGTCCGCTTCGCGGATCGCCTGGCACACCTGGGGATTGCGCTCCAGGGCCAGGCCGCACGCGAAGATGGTCGCCGGCAGGCCGCGCTCCTGGAACATGCGGTGCAAGCGCCAGAAGCCGACGCGCGAGCCGTACTCGAACATGGACTCCGCGGCCAGGTCGCGGCCCGTGAAGCCGCCGTTGCCGCCCTCGGTGAGCGCGGCTTCCGAAGCGGCGTCGCCGTCCGGGATCGACTCTTCGCCGCCTTCCTCGTAGTTGATGCAGAAGTTCAGCGCGAGGCGGGCGTTGCCGGGCCATTGCGGATGGGGCGGCGTGCCGCCGTAGCCGACGAAGTCGCGGTCCAGGTGCGCGGGAGCGGTCATGGCAGGGAGATCTCGCAGGGGTGGGGCAGGGACAGGAACTCGTCGTCCGGCACGCTGGCGTCGGACGAGCGGTTCATGAGGACCAGGAACTGGGCGTCGTCGGCCAGCGGTGACAGGCCGAAATGCCAGGTGCTGCGGCGAAAGCACACGCCCTGGTGGGGCTGCGCGATGAACGCCCGGGCCACGGCCAGGTCCGGGCTGCCGTCGGCATGGCTGCCCGCGACGAAGACGAGAAAGGCGCTGTCGGTCAGCGGCACAAAGGTCTGCGCGGAATGCGCATGCCGTTCCAGTTCGGACACGACCAGCGGCAGCCTGGTGCGGGCCGACAGCTTGCTGACCCAGGCGCTGGGCCGGGTGAAGTCGGCGCCGCTGAAGACCTCGGGCAGGAAATGCCGGCGCTCCCGGCCCTGGTGCTCCACGACGGTGCCGAAGGGCAGGAAGGCCTGGGGCGTCAGCGGCTCGGCCTGGAAGGCGATCGGTGGTGGTTGGCTCATCGCAGCGCGCCCGTCACCGACCGGACGAAGTTCTGCTGCACGCTGCGCAGGTGCTCGGCCATGGCCTGCCGGGCAGCCTGCGGGTCGGCATCGCGCAGCGCCTGCACGATCTTCAGGTGCTCCTCGCGGGCCTGCGTCGCACGGTTGGGCATCTGCTCGACATGGCACAGCGCCGACTGGCGCTTGATCGACAGCAGCATGGCCTTGAGCGTCTGGTTGCCGCAGTGCTCGGCGATCAGCTCGTGGACCTGCTCGTCGACATCCCATTCGGATTGGCGTTCGGGGGAGGACAGCAGCCCGTTCAAGGCCTGGGTCAGCGCGACCAGCGGCGCCGCGGGAATGCGGCCGGCGGCGTTCGCGGCGGCTTCGCATTCGAGCAGCAGGCGGATCTGCAGCAGTTCCATCAGGTGCGTGGAGCTGAAGGCGCGGACCGCCAGCGCGCCGTTGGACAGCCGCTCCAGCAGTCCTTCGCCGAGCAACTGCGTGAGGGCCGAGCGCAGCGGGGTGCGCGAGACCTCCATGGCCTCGGCCAGCTTGCGCTCCTCGATCACCGTGCCGGGCGAGATGTCGCCGTCCACGATGCGTCGCAGCAGCTCTTGGTAGGTTCGTTCAGTGACTGTCATCTGCAGGGCAGTGTACGGATGGAATACGACTGGTATACCAGGTGTATTCCCTAGGCCGGTACCGCCATGCGGCGGCCTCGCACGAGGTTTCGCGCCAGGCGCCGCAGCGTCTCGCCGCTGCCTGCCTGGCGGCCCGGCACCTTGCGCAGCGCGCTCGATGTGCTGACCGGGCCGCGCTCGCTGGGGGCTACGGCATGCCGGTGGCCGTGGGCAGCATCCGGGCGGCCAGCTGCAGGCCGGCGCGGTGTCTTGGGCAGACGCGCGGGCCAAAGCCGCGCCCGACGTTCAGCCGCGGTCGGTCAGGATGCCCAGGCACAGCACCGCGCCCACGAGGTACAGCAACCAGGTCTGCGCAACCGCGTAGGGATAGAACATCAGGGCGACGCCCAGCCACCGGGTGCGTTGGCGGCCGACCCGCTTGCCGTGCCGGTACGCAGCGATCCCCACGAGGCCGAACAGCACGGCACCCAGCATGTAGAGCGGACTCGGCAGCGAGATCCCGAGTGACTGCAGCGTTTCCAGTGGGCCCATGGCGCGTGGGGTCGGCAGGTCGGTGGGGCGATGGCTGTGGCGAGGGGCCAAAGAGAAACCCGCACGAAGCGGGTCAAAGGCAGCCCCCGAGGGAGGGGGAGGAGAACAAGAGCGGGCTGCCGGGATGCAGTGTCTACCCCGAGACTTAGGTGAAACTTAAGAACGCGTTCGCCGCTGGCACGGTCTTGCCGCGGCAAGCATGCAGTGCATGCCGCAGCCGGACGCGCGGCCGTACGAACTGTCAGGGACTCAGGGCGCGAGCCGCTCGCGCACCCAGGCGCCGCCGTCCTGCCGGTAGCGCAGCCGGTCGTGCAGCCGGCTCTTGCGCCCCTGCCAGAACTGCCATTCGGTCGGCACCAGCCGGTAGCCGCCCCAGTGCGGCGGCCGCGGGGGCTTGAGCAGGAACTGCGCGCCGTACCTGGCGGCGTTGGCCACGAGCACGCCGCGGCCCGAGATCACCTGGCTCTGCGGGCTGGCCCAGGCGCCGATGCGCGAGTCCAGTGGGCGGCTGTCGTAGTAGGCGTCGCTCTCGGCGTCGCTGGTCTTCTCGACCACGCCCTCGATGCGCACCACGCGCTCAAGCTCCACCCAGTGGAATTGCAGTGCCGCGTACGGGTTGCCGGCCAGCTCCTGGCCCTTGCGGCTCTCGTAGTTGGTGTAGAAGACCAGGCCGCGCGCGTCATAGCCCTTGATCAGCACGATGCGCGTGGAGGGTTTGAGGTCGCTGCCGACCGTGGCCAGCGTCATGGCATTGGGTTCGGGCACCTGGGCCGCGACGGCCTCGCCAAGCCATTGGTCGAACTGCTGCACGGGGTCGGCGTGCGAGGCCGATTCGTCGAGTTCGGCGCGTTCGTAGCTCTTGCGCAGCGCGGCGATGGAGGTCTGGAGTTCGCTCATGGCGCGATTGTGCCGCCGCATGGCGCGTACCATGCGCGCCCTGCGCTTTCCGTTTGCTCCACGATGATCGTCCGCCCCCGTCCCCATTGGCTGCGCCTGCTGTTCGTACGGCACGGTTCCATCCTGCCCCAGATCCTGCCGCAGCTGCTCTGGGCCCTGGGCTTTTCCATCGTGGTGACGCTGCTGCACGGCCAGGTGCTGCAATGGAAGATCCCGCTCAACTTCGTGCCGTTCTCGCTGATCGGGCTCACGCTGGCGATCTTCCTGGGCTTTCGCAACAGCACGAGCTACAGCCGCTGGTGGGAGGCGCGCATGCTCTGGGGCGCGCTGCTCGTGGAATGTCGTGCGGCCGTGCGCCACGCGCTGACCCTGGTCGATGGGCCCGAGCAGGTGGCGGTGCTTGCGCGCCGGCTCATCGCGCTGGCCCATGCGCTGCGCCACCAGCTGCGGCGCAGCGACGCCGGCGCCGACCTCGCGCGGCTGCTGCCGCCCGAGGAGGCCGCGCGCGTGGCCGCGGCGCGCTACCCGGCCGCCATGCTGCTGCTGATGGCCAGCGAATGGCTGGGCGAGGCGCGCCAGCAGGGCCGCATCGCCGCGCCGCTGGTGCCCGTGCTGGAGGCGCCGCTGGCCCAGATCGGCAACGCGGTGGGCGGTTGCGAGCGCATCGCGAGCACGCCCATCCCGTTCACCTACAGCGTGATCATCCACCGCACCATCTACAGCTACTGCCTGCTGCTGCCGTTCGGGCTCGTGGACGCGATCGGCCCCATGACGCCCGTGATCGTGGCCTTCATCGCCTACACCTTCTTCGCGCTGGAGGCGCTGGGCTCGGAGATCGAGGAGCCCTTCGGCACCGCGGCCAACGACCTCGCGCTGGACATGCTGTGCTGGACCATCGAGACCTCCGTGCTCGAAAGCCTGGGCCGCAGCGACGGCCCCCCGCAGCCGCAGGTGCGCAACTTCGTGCTGACCTGATTGACGGCCGAATATTTGTTCGCCTAACATCGGCGGCGTGAAACCCAAGGACGAAGACAAGCAGCAAGCCATCGCGGCCGCGAGCTTCGCGCTTGTCGAACAGGTCGGCCTGTCGGGCCTGACCATGGCGGCGATCGCGCGCCAGGCCGGCATCGCCACGGGCACGCTCTACGTCTACCACCGCTCCAAGGAAGAACTGCTCAATGCGCTGTACGAGCAGGTCAAGGGCGCGCTGGCGCGGCTGATCACGGCCGACGACGAACCCGGCATGCCGTTCCGCGCGCGCTTCCAGCGCAACTGGCTGCGGCTGCTGCGGCACCGGCTCGCGCACTACCCCGAGGCGGTGTTCATGGAGCAGTACTACAACTCGCCCTGGTTCAGCGAGGCCTCGCGCCAGTTCTCGGCACGCATCACGGGCGCCTGCCTGGGCTTCCTCGAGGAGGCCCGCGCGCAGCAGATCGTCAAGGACGTGCCCACCATGCTGCTCGCGTCCAGCCTGTTCGGCTCGGTGCGCGAGACCGCCAACCTGTTGCGCAGCGGCGAGCTGCAGGACAGCGAAGCCGCGCTGGCGCAGGCCTTCGCGATCTTCTGGGACGGCGTCAAAGCCTGAGGCGCGCGCACCTCGCAATGCACAGAATTCCCGATAAGAGTGAACATTTATTCACCCATCTCGACCACCCCACCTGAAAGGACCACGATGCCCACGCTGAACATCAACGGCCAGGACGTACAAGTCGCCGCCGACGACTCCACCCCCATCCTCTGGGCCCTGCGCGACACGCTGGGCATGACCGGCACCAAGTTCGGCTGCGGCATGGCGCTGTGCGGCGCCTGCACCGTGCACCTGAACGGCGCGGCCATCCGTTCCTGCGTGACGCCGATCGCGGCGGCCGCGGGCCAGAAGATCACCACCATCGAAGCCATCCCCTCGGACCGCGTCGGCAAGGCCGTGTCCGCGGCCTGGGTCAAGATCGACGTGGCGCAATGCGGCTACTGTCAGAGCGGGCAGATCATGAGCGCGACCGCTCTGCTGCAGGCCAACGCCAGGCCCACGGATGCCGACATCGACGCCGCCATGGCCGGCAACATCTGCCGCTGTGGCACCTATGCGCGCGTGCGCGCCGCCATCCACGAAGCCGCCGCCACGCTGGCCTGAACCGGGAGATCACCATGCTCATGCACGACATTCCCGCCGGCCAGCTCCGCGCCATGCTGCCGCCACAACTCGCCCGTCGCCTGGACGGTGACGACGCTGCGCCAGGCCTGCCGCGCCGCAGCTTTCTCAAGCTCAGTGCCACGAGCGGCTTTGCGCTGGGCCTGTTTCCCATGCTGGCCCAGGCCCAGGGCGGTGCCGCACCCGCGGCGGCGGCCGCGCTCAAGCCGGGCCAGCAGCCGGCCGCGTTCGTGCAGATCGCGCGCGATGGCACGGTCACCATCACCATCAACCGCCTGGAGTTCGGCCAGGGCACGCACACGGGCCTGGCCATGGTGCTGGCCGAGGAGCTCGACGCCGACTGGAGCCGCGTGCGCGCCGTGCATGGCAATGCGGCCATCGCCTACGCCGACCCGGCCTACGGCATGCACCTGACGGGCGGCTCCACGGCCATCAAGAACTCCTATGTGCAGTACCGCGAGCTGGGTGCGCGCACGCGGGCCATGCTGGTGCAGGCCGCGGCCACGCAATGGGGCGTGCCCGTGGCCTCGCTCGCGACCGAGCGCGGCGTGGTGATCGGCCCGGGCGGCAAGCGGCTGGACTACGGCGCGCTGGCCGAGGCCGCCATGCAGCTGCCCGTGCCGGCCCAGGCCCAGCTCAAGGACCCCAAGAACTTCAAGCTGATCGGCCAGCCCACGGGCCGGCTCGACGCGTCCGCCAAGTCCAGCGGCCGCCAGTCCTTCGGCATCGACGTGCGCCTGCCCGGCATGCTGACGGCCGTGTGCCAGCACCCGCCCGTGTTCGGCGGCAAGCTGGCCAAGCTGGACGATGCCGCCGCGCGCGCCGTGCCCGGCGTCAAGGCCGTGCTGCGCGTGCCGCTGCACAACGGCGGCGAAGGCGTGGCCGTGGTGGCGGAGGGCTACTGGGCCGCCAAGCAGGGCCGCGACGCGCTCCAGCTGCAATGGAGCGACGCCGGCCGCGAGAAGGTCGACAGCGCGGCCCAGCTGGCCAGCTACCGCGCGCTGGCCGCCCAACCCGGCCACGTGAAGTACCAGGCCGACATGGCGCCGCTGGCCGGCGCGCCGCACAAGATCAGCGCCGAGTTCCAGTTCCCCTACCTGGCCCATGCGGCCATGGAGCCGCTGAACTGCACGGTGCAGCTCCATGGCAGCGGTGCCGATGCCAAGGCCACGGTCTGGACCGGCACGCAGATGCCCGGCCTGGACGCCGCGGCCGCCGTGCGCGTGCTGGGCATCAAGCCGGAGAATCTGACGCTGCAGGTGCAGATGGCCGGCGGCGGTTTCGGCCGGCGCGGCCTGCCGACCAGCGACTTCGTGGTCGAGGCCTGCACGATCGCCAAGGTGGCGCAGGCCGCCGGCATCGCCGCGCCCATCCGCACCCTGTGGAGCCGCGAGGACGACATGCGCGGCGGCTACTACCGGCCCATGCATGTGCACCGTGCCGAGATCGGCTTCGACGCCAAGGGCAAGGTGCTGGCCTGGGACCATGTGATCGTGGGCCAGTCCATCATCGCGGGCACCTTCTTCGAGTCGGCCATGGTCAAGGACGGCGTGGACACCACCATGGTCGAAGGCATGCGCGAGCCCTACACCCTGCCCATGCGCCTGTCGGTCCACCACCCCAAGGTCAACGTGCCCGTTCTCTGGTGGCGCAGCGTGGGCTCCACGCACACGGCCTTCGTCATGGAGACGCTGATCGACGAGATCGCGCGCACCACGAACCAGGACCCGGTGGCCTACCGCCTGGGCCTTATGGGCGAGAAGAGTGCGCGCCACCGCGCCGCGCTGCAGCTGGCCTTGGACCGCTCGGGCTACGGCAAGCGCCAGCTGCCCGCGGGCCGGGCCTGGGGCGTGGCCGTGCACGAGTCCTTCGACTCGGTCGTGGCCTACGTGGTCGAAGCCTCGCTGGAGAACGGCCAGCCGCGGCTGCACCGGGCCACGGCCGGTGTGCACTGCAACCTCGCGGTCAACCCCAAGAGCGTGGAGGCGCAGGTGCAGGGCGCAGCCCTCATGGGCCTGTCCATGTGCCTGCCCGGCGCGGCCATCACGCTCAAGGACGGCGTGGTCGAGCAGAGCAACTTCGCCGACTACGTGGTGCCGCGCATCACCGACATGCCGGTGGTCGCCGTGCACATCGTGCCCAGTGCCGACGCGCCGACCGGCATGGGCGAGCCCGGCCTGCCGCCGCTGGCACCGGCCTTCGCCAACGCCATCGCGCGGCTGTCCGGCAAGCCGCTGCGCGAGCTGCCGTTCAAAATGGCCTGAGCATGTCCACTGCGCCGCCCGTCGTCCTGGTCCTGGCCTCCGGCCGCGGCGAGCGCTTTCGCGCCTCGGGCGGCCAGGTGCACAAGCTGCAGGCCCTGCTGGCCGGCAAGCCCGTGCTGCAGCACACGCTGGATGCCGTGCGCGCGAGCGGTCTGGCCTGGCATCTGGAGGACGTGGGCCATCCCGGCATGGGCGACGCGATCGCGGCGGCCGTGCGCGCCACCCCGAGGGCAGAGGGCTGGCTCGTGCTGCCGGGCGACCTGCCGCTGATCGAGCCGGCCGCGCTGCAGCGCGTGGCCGCGGCGCTGGCCCGGGCGGCCGTGGTGCTGCCCAGCCACGGCGGCACGCGCGGCCACCCGGTCGGCTTCTCGGCGGACTGCGAGGGCGAACTGCTGGCCCTGTCGGGCGAGGCCGGCGCCGCCGCCATCGTGCAGGCGCGCAAGCGGGCCGGGCAGGTGCTGGAGCTCGTGCTCGAGGGCGCCGGCTGCGTGACCGACATCGACACGCTGGGCGACCTGGCGCGGGCCGAGCGCGTGCTGCTCAGCCCGCGAGCCTGAGCAGCTTTTCCAGCGCCTTGTCGCGGATCTGGTGCTTCTTGAGGCTCTCCAGCGTGTCGCGCGCATAGTCCAGCGTGGTGCCGAAGCGCCCGCAGGACTGCGCGAACACGCGGCGGTACTCCTCGTCGCTGAGCGTGCGCGTGAAGCTGGGGCTGCGGCGCGACAGCGTGAAGGCCAGGGCCCGCACGGGGCCATCGGCTGTCGTGCATTGCAGCCAGCGCGGGTCGTACACGCCCATCAGCATCTCGCGCGCCCAGAGCCGGTCGAGCACGGCATTGCCGTCGCGCTGCGGGATGCGGAACACCATGCCCTGGCAGCTGCCGCCCGACAGCAGCGCGAACACCAGGCCCGGGCATTCGGGTGTGCCGCGGTTGATGCGGCTCCACATCTTGAGCGCGCGGTGCCAGCCGTGCACGCGCGCCAGCC
>DATKFT010000110.1:0-5844 GCA_035544335.1 Pseudorhodoferax sp. | reverse complement strand
ACATCGTGACGCGCAGCGCCGACCTGCGGCACGGCATCTATGTGCTGGGCGTTGCGCGCGGCGGCACCCCGCTCGCGCTCAAGGACGACACCGTCATCGAGGCCGGCGACGTCGTCACGGTCCATGGCGTGCAGGAAGACCTGCAGCGCCTGGCCGGCAAGGTCGGCCCCACGCTCGTGCCCAGCGACAAGACGGACTTCGTCTTCCACGGCTTCGGCCTCGTCGTGGGCCTGCTGGTCGGCCTGCTGGTGCTGCGCATCGGCTCCATCCCGCTGACGCTGGGGGCCGGCGGCGGCGCGCTGCTGGCGGGGCTGGCCTTCGGTTGGTACCGCGGCCGCCACATGACCCTGGGCAACCTGCCCACCAGCGCCTCGACCTTGCTGCGCGACCTGGGCCTGGCCGGCTTCGTGGCCGTCGTCGGCCTGCAGTCCGGGCAGCAGGCCGTGCACACCATCGTGCAGAGCGGACTGTCGATCTTCCTGATCGGCGTGGTCGTGACGGTGCTGCCGCTGATCCTGACCATGCTCGTCGGGCGCTACGTGCTGCGCTACGACAACGTGGCGGTCTTTGCCGGCGCGCTGTCGGGATCGCGCAGCGCCAACCCGGCCTTCGGCGAGGTGCTGGACAAGGCCGGCAACGCGGTGCCGACCACGCCGTTCGCGATCACCTATGCGCTGGCCAACGTGTTCCTGACCCTCCTGGGGCCCCTGGTCGTGGCCTTGGCCTGACATCAACCTTGCCATGGAGCAGACGAGATGACCGACTACAGCCGATTCACCCAGCTCAGCCCCTTCGAACTCAAGGACGAGCTGATCCAGCTGGCCTCCAGCAAGGCCGACAAGGTGATGCTGAACGCGGGCCGCGGCAATCCGAACTTCCTGGCCACGCTGCCGCGCCGCGCCTTCTTCCGGCTGGGCCTGTTCGCGGCCGCGGAGTCCGAACTGTCGTTCTCCTACATGAGCGACGGCATCGGCGGATTGCCGCACATCGACGGGATCGAGGGGCGCTTCGAGCGCTTCCTGAGCGAGCACCGTGACCAGGAAGGCGTGAACTTCCTGCGCAAGGCGCTGAGCTACGTGCGCGACCAGCTCGGGCTCTCGGCAGCGGAGTTCCTGCACGAGATGGTGGAAGGCATTCTGGGCTGCAACTACCCCGTGCCGCCGCGCATGCTGCGCGTGAGCGAGAAGATCGTGCGCCAGTACGTGATGCACGAGATGGTGGGCGGCCGCGTCTCGGCGCAGGACGTGGACATCTTCGCGGTCGAAGGCGGCACGGCCGCGATGACCTACATCTTCGACACGCTCCGGCAGAACAAGCTCAGCAGCACGGGCGACAAGGTGGCCATCGGCCTGCCGGTCTTCACGCCCTACATCGAGATTCCCCAGCTCGATGCCTACGGGCTGGAGTCCGTGGCGATCAACGCCGATCCCGAGGCCGGCTGGCAGTATCCCGACCACGAGCTCGACAAGCTCAAGGACCCGGCGATCAAGATCTTCTTCTGCATCAATCCATCGAACCCACCCTCGGTCAAGCTCGACGACCGCAGCCTGCAGAAGATCGCCGACATCGTGCGCAACGACAGGCCCGACCTCGTGATCCTGACCGACGACGTCTACGGCACCTTCGCCGACGGCTTCCGCTCGCTGTTCGCGGTCTGCCCGGCGAACACCCTGCTCGTCTATTCGTTCTCCAAGTACTTCGGCGCCACCGGCTGGCGGCTCGGCGCGATCGCGCTGCACCAGGACAACGTGCTCGACCGCCAGCTGGCCGCGCTGCCCGACGGCGACAAGGCCGTGCTGGAGCGCCGCTACGCCTCCATCACCACCGATGTGGGCGCCTTGAAGTTCATCGACCGCCTGGTGGCCGACAGCCGCACCGTCGCACTGAACCACACGGCCGGCCTGTCCACGCCGCAGCAGGTGCAGATGGTGCTGTTCTCGCTGTTCGCGCTCATGGACGAGAGCGACAGCTACAAGACAGCGCTGAAAGGCCTCATCCGCCGGCGCCAGGCCGCGCTGTACGCCGAGCTGGGCGTGGACCTGCCCCAGGATGCGAACGCGGTCGACTACTACACCCTGCTCGACCTGGAGAAGATCTCGGAGCAGCTGTACGGAGCCGAGTTCGCGGCCTGGGTGAAGACGCAGTTCGCGGCCAACGAGCTGCTGTTCCGCATCGCCGACGAGACCGGCATCATCTTGCTGCCCGGCCGCGGCTTCGGCACCCAGCATCCGTCCGGCCGTGCCTCGCTGGCCAACCTCAACGAATACGAGTACGCGCGCATCGGCCGGGCCTTGCGCCGCATGGCCGACGAATACCACGCTGCGTGGAAAGAGAAGGGCTGAGCGCGCCTTCCAGGCCGGCCTCGTTCAGGCGGGGCTGCGCCAGGGGCTGCCTCCGAGCGGGCGCCGGAAGCGATCGGCGGCGCGCAACATGGCGCCCAGAGGGTGTGTCCACCGCGGCGCAAGCAGGGCCGCCTGTGCCATGGCGCGGCCATGCTGCTCGCGGCGCCCGAGTGCCTCCCTGAATGCCCGTGCCGATCTGAACAAGCCGGCACGGGCGCCGTTCTCCCGGTCCAGGACCGCCGCCCCCATCGTCGCCGGCAACGTCGTCGGCATCGGGCGGTTGTGCCTGCACGCTGCTCGACCAGGACCGTCGGCGCGGGCTGAGCCCCGGCACGGGGCACGTCCTCCACGCGAAGAGGCATGCCGCCCCGGGCGGCTCGGCGCGTTCGTCCATGCGAGGCGCCCTCACCCGTCCGATCGCAGGCAGCGGTGCGCAGCGAACCGCTTAGAGAAATTCCGCTTTTTCATATGAATATTTATATGGAATACCACGGAATTTCAAAAATATGATCAGAACATAAATCGGATGACCCCGATCCCCAACCGACAGCCGACTGGTAGCCGACGCGCACCGCCGACCGGCCGCGTCCGCCATCCACTACTTTCCAAGGAGTTCCAGTTTGGTTTCCGATCCCCTTCGCTCCCGCCTGCGCCGAGCGCTGCTGCGCTCGCTGGCCACGCTGGCCACGCTGGCCATCACGGCCTGGACGGCGGCACCCGCGCTGGCTGCCACCTATCCCGAGCGCCCGGTCCGGGTCATCGTGCCTTACCCGGCCGGCGGCACCAACGACATCGTCGGCCGCGCCATCGCCGAACAACTGAGCCAGGCCTTCGGGCAGAGCTTCTTCGTCGAGAACAGGGCGGGCGGCGGCGGCACGGTCGGCATTGCCGCCGTCGCGCGCGCAGCTGCCGACGGCTACACGCTGGCCGTCTCGGCCTCGGGGCCCGTCGCCGTGGGCCTGTCGCTCTACGAGCAGGTGCCCTACGACGTCAGGAAAGACCTGGTGCCGGTGTCCATCCTGGCCGAGGTCGATGCGCTGCTCGTCGCCCGCGCAGACTTTCGCCCGCACACGATCCCCGAAGTGATCGCCTGGGGCAAGGCGCCCGGCAACCACCTCAAGATCGCCGTCTCCTCGATCGGCTCCATGCACCACCTGCTGTCGGAGAATCTGCGCCTGCGCGGCAATCTTGACGCCACGCTGGTTCCGTACAAAGGCGCCACGCCCGCGCTGGCCGAACTGGTGCCCGGACTGACCGACATCGTGTTCGAGAACCTGCCGGCGCTCAAGCCCTTCATCGACGCGGGCCGCCTGCGCCCCATCGCGGTCACCTCCTCCCAGCGCTCGCCGCTGCTTCCCAACGTTCCCACGGTCGCCGAACAAGGCTTTCCAGAGTTGTCTGCCGCGCCCTGGTTCGCGCTGCTGGCCCCGGCCGGCACGCCGAACGATGTGGTCGCAAAGCTCAACGCAGCGGTGCGCAAGGCGCTGGCATCGCCGGAGGTCGCCACGGCCTTCGCCAAGCAGGGCGCGCGGCCCACGCCGCAGTCGCTGGACGACGCCAGGCGCTACCTGGCGCGGGAAATCGATTTCTGGCACCGCATCGTTGTCGAGACCGGAACCCAAATCAAATGAGCGCATCCCGAAGAAGCTTCCTGCGCGCGGGCGCATGCGCGCTGCTGCCAGCCACGCTGCCCGGCCACGCGGCGGCCTACCCCGAGCGGCCGCTCCAGCTCGTCGTGGCCTACACGGCGGGCTCGGCCAACGACATCATCGGGCGGCTGATCGGCGCCGCGCTGGCATCGCAGCTGCACCAGCCGGTCGTGGTCGAGAACCGCCCTGGCGCAGGCGGCAGCCTGGGAACCGCGCATGTCGCGCGTGCCCAGCCCGATGGCTACAAGCTGCTCGTCATGTCCAACGGCACGCTGGCCATCAACCCCGTCGTGCTGCCCGGCGTCGGCTACGACCCGCGCAAGGACTTCGTGCCCGTGGGGCTGGTGGGGTCGACGCCGAACCTGCTCGTGGTGGCGGCCGACAGTCCGTACCGGCACACCCGGGACCTGATCGCTGCGGCGCGCCTTGCAGCGCGGCCGCTGCAATACACCTCCGGCGGGGTCGCGACCACACAGCACCTGCTCGGCGTGCTGCTGGCCAGCAAGACCGGCGTGGCCTTCGACCATGTGCCCTACCAAGGCCCCAGCGAGGGCCTGCTGGGCCTGCTGCGCGGCGAAGGCGCCTTCGGTTTCGCGACCCTGCCCAGCGCGCTGGCGCTCGCGCGCAGCGGCAAGCTGCGCGTGCTGGGATCCTCCAGCGCGGTCGATGAAGCGGTGCTGGCCGGCGTGCAGACGCTGGGCAGCCAGGGCTTTGCCGATTTCGACAACGCCGACATCTGGTTCAACGTGGCCGCGCCCCAGGCCACGCCGGCCGATGCGGTGCGCACGCTCCATGCCGCCTTCGCCGCCTTCGGGCGCAACGCGGAGTTCGTCTCCGGCTTGCGGCAAAAGGGCTATGCACCCGCGCCCGCGCTGTCGGGTGCGCCGTTGCAGGCCTTCGTGGAGGGCCAGATCGACTTCTGGAGCGGGCTGGCCCGCGCGGCCGGACTGGCGATCGGGTGAAGGCCGCTGCGGCGCCCATGCCGGGCTCAGTAGCGGTAGCTCTCGCCAGGCTCGCCGCCCTCGGCCTGCGCAATGGCGTCGGCCAGTTCGTCGATGCGCGCCGGATCGTCCGGCAGCTGCGTGACTGCGATGCGCAGCCGGTTGCGCGTGCCGGCCGTGACGAAGCACTGGCTGCCGGCGCCGCCGCTGGCCCCCTGGCCCGCCAGCGCGACCAGGGTGCGTACCTCGTCGTGCACCGTCACCCACAGCACCAGCGTGTCGCCGCCGTGCACTTCCACGCCGCGCGCGTGCAGGGCCTGGCGCAACAGGGCAGCGCGCGCGCGGTAGGCGCCATGCGCCCGCGCCACGGCGCTGCCGGCCGCGCTGGACGCCAGCAGATGGGCCAAGGCGCCCTGCAGCAGCCGGCTGTGCGTGGCCATGCCATGGACACGTTCTTTGTCGATCTGCTGGATCGCGGCGACGGGTCCACCCACCAGCGCCGTCTTGAGATCGATGCCGAACGCGGTGCAGTAGCCCCGGACCAGCACCACCCGGCCCGGCAGGCGTTCACCCAGGCTGTGCAGCGGGGCATCGGCCAAGGGCCCCAGAAAATCGTCCTCGATCACCGCCACGTCGGGCGCCGACTGCAGCACGCGCGCAAGCGCATCGCGGCGCCGCCGGCCCACGCTGTGGCCCAGCGGGTTGTGGTGGCGTGTCTGGTAGACGAACGCCGACGCACCCTGCGCGAGGGCTTCGCGCAGCCGCTCGGGCTGCGGCCCCTGGTCGTCGCAGGCGACGGGCAAGAGCTTCAGTGCAAGCGGCGCCAGCGCGAAGAGCAGCCGGGCGCTGACCGGCTCCTCGATCGCGATGACCGGCCGTTGGCGCGCGGCGGCCGCCACCGCGAGCAGCACG
>DATKFT010000109.1:0-3192 GCA_035544335.1 Pseudorhodoferax sp. | reverse complement strand
GCAGTGCCGAAGCCGAGGCGCAGACGGTTGCATCCAACCTGGTCATGGCGAACCTCTCTGGCCACGACTCGCATGGCGTGGGCATGGTGCCGCGCTATGTCGACGCCGTGCTCGAAGGCGGCCTCAAGCCCAACACCGGTGCGAAAGCCACCGTGGACATCGGCACCATGCTCGCGCTGGACGGCCAACGCGGCTACGGCCAGGTCGTCGGCGAGCAGGCCATGCAGATGGGCATTGCGCGCGCCCGGCAGCACGGCAGCTGCATCATGACGGTGGGCAACAGCCACCACCTGGGCCGCATCGGCCATTTCGCCGAGATGGCGGTGGCGCAGGGCCTGGTCTCCATGCACTTCGTGAACGTGCTGTCGCGTCCGGTGGTCGCTCCGTTCGGTGGCGGCGACGGGCGCTTCGGCACCAATCCCTGCTGCATCGGCGTTCCGCTCAAGGGCCAGGAGCCCTTCGTGCTGGACTTCGCGACCAGCCGCGTGGCCCAGGGCAAGATGCGCGTGGCCCACAACAAGGGCGAGCGCGTGCCCGAGGGCACGCTGATCGACGAGCTGGGCCGACCGACCACCGACCCCGGCGTGGTCGTGGTGCCGCAGAGCAACGGCCTGTTCGGCGCGCTGATGACCTTCGGCGAGCACAAGGGCTACGGCATGGCCGTGGCCTGCGAACTGCTGGGCGGCGCGCTGTCGGGCGGCGGCACCTGGCACCGGCCGGCCGACCAGGCGCGCACCGTGCTCAACGGCATGCTGACCGTGCTGATCGACCCGGCCAAACTGGGCACGCAACAGGCCTTCGAACAGGAGGCCAATGCCTTCGTGGACTGGCTGCGCCAGGGCCCCGCGGGCCAGGGCCACGAGAAGGTGCGCATCGCGGGCGAACCCGAGCGCGCGGCACGCGTGGCCCGTGCGGCCGCCGGCGTCACCGTGGACGATGCGACCTGGCAGGAGATCGTCGCGGCCGGGCGCAAGGTCGGCTACGCCGTCGCCGCCTAGGGCCTGCCAACGCTACGGACAGGCCCTAATCCAGCCGCAGTCCCAGCTGCGCCGTGACCGTGCCGAAGCGCCGCAGGTCGCGCGCCACGAGCGCGCCGAAGGCCTGGGGCGTGCCCTGTTCGCCCTGCGCGAGCGTGTAGCCCAGGCCGCGCAGCTGGGCCTGCAGCTCGGGATCGGCCAGGCCCTTCACCAGCACCTCGTTGAGCCGCTGCACCACCGCGGCGGGCGTGCCGGCCGGCGCGAGCAGCCCATGCCACTGGTCGAGCTCGAAGCCCGCCAGACCCTGCTCGGCCACCGTGGGCACACCGGGCAGCTGGGCCGTGCGCTGCGGCGAGGTCACGGCCAGCGCACGCAGCTTGCCGGCCGCCAGCAAGGGCGCGGCGCTGCTGGCCGTCACGATGCCCAGGCCCACCTGGCCCGACATCACATCCGTCAGCGCGGGACCGCAGCCCTTGTAGGGCACCTGGGTCATGCGCACGGGCGCGGCCAGCTGCAGCATCTCGCCGGCCAGGTGCTGCGGCGTGCCCGCACCGCAGGAGGCGAACAGCGCAGGCGCGGCCGGCGGCTTCGCGGCCTGCAGCAGGTCGTCCAGCTTGCGCAGCTTGGAGGCCTGCGGCACCACGAGCACCGAGGGCACGAAGCCCACGTTGACGACGGCCGAGAAGTCGCGCGCAGGCGAGAAATCCAGCGGCCCGTAGACGCCCGGGTTGATCGCGAACGAGCTGTTGACCATCAGCAAGGTGTGGCCGTCCGGCGCGGCCTTGGCCACATGGCTGGCGCCGATGTTGCCGCTGGCGCCGGGCCGGTTCTCCACCACCACGCTCTGGCCCAGGGCCTGCTGCAGCACGGGCGCGAGCTTGCGCGCGAGCAGGTCGGTGCCGCCGCCGGGCGCGAAGGTCACGACGATGGTGATGGGGCGGCTCGGGTAGGCCGCGGGCTCGGCGGCGCCGGCCCACGCGCCCAGGCCCGCCAGTCCCAGAGCCAGCGCGGTCCGAAGCCAGGTTCTGCGCATGGGGCGAGCCCGCTCAGGCATCGAGGCCGATGTCCAGGACCGCCGCGCTGTGCGTGATCCAGCCCACCGCGATCTGGTCCACGCCGGTCTCGGCGATGCCGGGCGCGGTCTCCGCGTTCACGCGGCCCGAGGCCTCGAGCACGGCGCGCCCGGCCGTCAGGCGCACGGCCTCGCGCAGCTGGGGCAGGTCCATGTTGTCGAGCAGCACGATGGGCACCTGCAGCTCCAGCGCCTCTTGCAGCTGCGCGAGCGTGTCGACCTCGAGCTCGATCTGCACCATGTGGCCCACGGCCGCGCGCGCACGCTCCACGGCCGTGCGCAGGCTGCCCGCGATCGCGATGTGGTTGTCCTTGATCAGCACCGCGTCGTCCAGGCCGAAGCGGTGGTTGCTGCCGCCGCCCACGCGCACCGCGTACTTCTGCAGTGCGCGCAGGCCCGGCAAGGTCTTGCGCGTGCAGGTCACGCGTGCCTTGGTGTGGCCGATCGCGTCGGCGATGCGCGCCGTGGCGCTGGCGACGCCCGACAGATGGCCCAGGAAGTTGAGCGCGGTGCGCTCGGCCGTCAGGATGGCGCGCGCCGAGCCCTCGATCTGCGCGATGGCGCTGCCCGGCACCAGCCGCGCGCCGTCGGCCAGCAGTGGCTGCCAGCCCAGAGCCGGGTCGCAGAGCGTGAAGGCCAGGCGCGCGAGGTCCAGCCCGGCCAGCACGCCGGCCTGGCGTGCCACCAGCGTCAGGCGGCTGCGCGCGTCCTGCGGCACCACGGCATTGCTCGTGATGTCACCCGCGCGGCCCAGGTCTTCGAGCAGGGCCGCGCGCACCAAGGGCTCCAGCATCAGCTGCGGCAGTGGCGCGACGGGCATGGCCTGGCGGGCGGTGGGAGACTTCTCCATGGTATTGCTCAACTTGAGTATTAGTGACGCAAAAAAATGCGGGAGGCCGTTTTTACACTCAACTTGAGCATAAAGCCAGCACCAAGGTGTAACCCGGGTGTCGCACAGGGAGATGAAACCTCCGTTGTGCACGGCAACGCGCGGAGCAAGAAGCCGGCGCGCGAGCAGCCGCTCGAGAGGCCGCGGAGCAGGCCACGCCAGCGGACGCTTTGGTCCGGGCTCTGCCCGGCCGCCCGCGGCGCCCTCTGGAGGGGGGATGGGATTTCTACGCGCAGTGAGAAATCCAAACGGGG
>DATKFT010000108.1:0-1653 GCA_035544335.1 Pseudorhodoferax sp. | reverse complement strand
GCGCGGTCTGCATGGCGCGCCGGCGGTCCGAGCTCGTGAGGTCGAATTGCGCGAGGTCCCAGTTGCTGGCATTGGCCAGCAGCCAGCGCTCGGCGCCGCTGCGCAGTCCCACCTGGCGTTGGCCCAGAGCCTCGACCTGCTGCACGAGGGCCGGCTCGGCCAGCAGGGCCGCCTCGTCGGGTGCGCCGGTCTGGGCCAGCGCCCAGTCGAGCGCCGCCGCGCTCAGCGGCAGCACGCTGACGCCTCTGGCGCCGCTGTAGGCGAGCCAGGGCGCTTCGGGCGCGCCGATGACCTGGATCTGCTCCTCGCCCGGCGTGATCTCGGGCACGATGCGCGCCGCGGGATGGCGGGCCGATTCCAGCAGTTCCATGCAGGCGCGCAGCCAGGCACGACCGCAGCTTGCGACCCAGGCGGGCGCCTGGGCCTGGGCGCCGGCCTCGAGCGCGAAATGCAGGCTGGCGGGCTCGTCGAGCAGGCGGTCTTCGAGCAGGCCTTCGAGCAGCGCGCGCAGGCGGGGCGTGCCCGCGGCGCCGCGCGCGAGCGAGCCCTTGGGCAGCTCCACGCGGTGCCAGGACAGCAGCTGCGCGGGCACCACGGCCACCGTCTCGCGCGCGGCGGGCAGCAGCGCGGCGACGGCTTGCGCATGGCTGGTCACCGTGCGGCCATCAGCGCTCAGCACATATTCCAGTGGTGTGGCTGCACCGGGGGTGTCCAGGGGCAGGACGACGATCAGGGTGCTCACTCTTTATCTCCGGGGCGGCGCGACGTGGGCAGGGCCACGCATGCGGCCGGCGATTGTAGGGAGCATCGATGACAGATCCGATACGGGCGCTGCGCAGGGCTCATGGCGGTACGTCTCCGGGGATGCGCTCGCGCCAGAGCGTGGTGACCATGCCGCCATTGCGATGCACCAGCGAGCGCTCGCTGACCACGCTGCCTTCCATGCGCAGGCGGCCGTAGATCTCGAAGTAGCTGGAGTTCACGCTGAAGTCGGCCTGGTTGAACTGGCCCTCGCGCTCGAGCAGGCCTGCGGCTTCGCCCACGTCGCGCAGCGCGCTGCGCGCGCGCGCCTGGACCAGGCGTTCGGCCGCGGCCAGATCCCCGTTTTCCAGCGCCGCGGCGATGACCTGCGCGCTGGCGGTGTTCAGGTTGACTTTGGTGCCTCGTGGCAGCAGCGTGGCATGCGGTTGCAGCACCCGCAGCGTGGCCGGCGACAGGCCCAGCCAGACCAGCTGGTCGAAGCGCTGCGGACGCAGCGGCGCGTCCGCGCCTTCCTCCAGTTGCGGCTGGCTGGCGCGGCCCAGGTTGGTGACCAGCCGCGTGTACTCGCTGCGCGGCAGCCCCAGGAGATCGAACAGGCGGCTGAAGGCTTCCACCGACTTGTCCTGTGGCACGCCCTTGTCGTCGACCAGGTTGTTGACGTTCAGGCGCGACTGCATGTCGGTGATGCGGCCGGACAGGAAGACCTCGGGCAGGCCCTCGTCGCCGCCCTGGGACACGCCGCGTTCGGCCGCCAGGAAGGTGGACAGGCGCGACTCCTGCAGCGCCACGGCCCAGGGTTCGGCCAGGTGGTCGGTCTTGCTGGCGCGCCCGTCCTCGCGCAGGATCAGGCGGCCCCAGTCCTGCGCACCGACCAGCACCCAGGCCGACTGG
>DATKFT010000107.1:0-12221 GCA_035544335.1 Pseudorhodoferax sp. | reverse complement strand
AGCCACTGGCGGCTGTCGGCGATGTGCGCCTGCGTGGGGGCGCCGGCCAGGGCCGCAGTCTGCGCCGCAAAGGCCTGCGGGTCCAGGCCGATCTCGGCGGCCAGGACCGCCAGCACGGCCGTGTCGGCGATGCGCCGGCCTTCGACATAGTGGGCCTGCTGCAGGCGCTCGAGCAGGTCCAGCCCGCGGCCACCCAGCGCCTCGGCGGCCAGCACGGCCGTGGTCGGCGGTGCCGAGTCCAGCACCGCATCCGGGTCCTGCAGCAGACCGTCGAAGTAGGCCGCGCCAAAGGGCTGGCCCGACAACGCGGCGATGCGCTGGTCGTGCGGCAGCACATGCGCCCGCCACTGCGGCGTGACGTGCCGGCGGTTGCTCCCGGTCAGCATGCCGCCGCCGTGCAGCGCCATCGCCAGCCCCGGCAGGTCGTGTGCAGCGCGCAGCAGCGGCGCGGCCGCATAGCACCAGCCGCACAGCGGGTCGAAGACGCAGTGCAGCGTGGCAGGGTGCGTGGAATTCATTGCGGCCACTTGAGCTCTCCCTTGACGACACGCGCGCCCAGCTCCAGCGAGGAGACCTCACCCAGAGCCGGAAAGCGCCGGCGCATGGCGGCGATCAGCGCGGCGCTGTCCTGCGCGCGTTCGGCCTCCTCGTTGAAGGCCAGCAGGTAGTCGCGCGTGAAGGCCACGCTGTCCAGCCCCTGCGGCGCCCGGCCATCGGCACCGGGCAGGTAGTGGCCCGGCACCACGGTCGAAGGCCGCAGCGCTTCGATCGCGTCCAGCGTCTGCAGCCACTGCCGGCGCGCGGCAGGCGTCGGCGTGTCGGCCATCCACACATGCAGGTTGGCCGCCACCGGAATGCCGCCCACCACCGCGCCCAGCGACGGGATCCAGACAAAGCTGCGCGCAGGCTCCGGGCCGCGGATCTCCAGCGCCTGCCCGTCCACCGACAGGCTGCGCCCATGCAACACCTGCGGCAGCACGAGCTGCGCCGGGGCATTGCCCTTGAGGATGGGCCCCCAGTGCGCGCGCTTGCCCTCCATGCTGGCCGCGATGGCCGCCACCGTCTCGGGCGTGGCCAGGATGCGGGCCTGCGGGAAGGCCGCGCGCAGCACGTCCAGGCCGAAGTAGTAGTCGGGGTCGCTGTGGCTCACGTAGATGGCGGTCAGCTTCCTGCCCGTGGCGCGGATGCGCGCCACCAACGCCTGCGCGTCGTTGCGTTGGAACTGCGCATCGATGAGCACCGCCTCGCGCGGGCCGCTCACGATGACCGAGCTGACCGGGAACAGCGACTGCGCACCGGGGTTGTAGACCTGTAGCGCCAGCGCTTCGGCGGCGGGCGCGGCGGGCGCGGCATGCGCAAGAGCCAGGCCCAGGCCGGCGGTGAGCAGGCTGCGGCGGGAAGGAAAAACGGACATGGACAGGGTGATGGAGAGCAATGAAGCCTGATGTTAGGTTTCTCCAATCGGTAGAAAAACCACCTACCATGCAATGCTTTATTGCATGGTTCGATGGAATGGAGAAGCCCGCATGGACCGCCTGACTGCCGCCGAAGTCTTCGTGCAGATCGCCGAGCGCGGCAGCATGGCCGCGGCCGCCACGGCGCTGGACATGTCGCGCGCCATGGTCACGCGCTACCTCGCGCAGATGGAGCAATGGGCCGGCGCGCGGCTGCTGCACCGGACCACGCGCCGGCTCAGCCTCACGAGCGCGGGCGAACAGGCGCTCGCGCACAGCCGCCGGCTGCTCGAGGTGGCGCAGGAGCTGCCGCGCGTGGCCGAGGACAGCGGCCAGCAGGACCCCGTGCGCGGCCTGCTGCGCCTGGCCTGCGCGCAGTCGCTCGCGCAGGAGGTGCTGGCGCCAGCGGCGGCGGTGTTCCTGCAGCGCCATCCGCTGGCGGCCATCGATTTCCGCGTGGACTCGCGCGCCGTGAACCTCGTGGAAGAGCGCGTGGACCTGGCCATCCGCATCAGCAACCAGCTCGAGCCCGGCCTGGTCGCGCGCCGGCTCGGGGTCTGCGATTCGGTGGTCTGCGCCTCGCCGGACTATCTCGCGCGCCACGGCACGCCGCAGCGGCCAGAGGAGCTGGCCGCGCACCGCTGCCTGACCTATTCGTACTTCGGCCGCAGCGTCTGGGAGTTCGCCGACGCGCAGGGCCACCCCATCGGCGTGCCCGTGGCCGGCCCGCTCAGCGCCAACGAGACCCAGGTGCTGCTGTCGGCCGCGGCGCAGGGCATCGGCATCACGCTGCAGCCCGTGTACGCGGCCGCACCCCTGCTCGCCAGCGGCCGGCTGCAGGCCCTGCTGCCGGCCTGCGTGCCGCAGGCCCTGGGCGTGCACGCGCTGTTCCAGCAACAGCGCCGCGTGCCGCCGCTGCTGCGCGCGCTGCTCGACTTCCTGGTCGACTGGTTCGGCCCGGGTGGGCACTGGCCACACAACAGTTCGTCCAGTTCGGCAGGTACGGCCGGTGCGGCCCGCGCAACCCGCGCAGCTGCCCCGCGCCGTGGCCGCAAGGCCGGCGCGCGGTCCTGAACAGGGTCCGCGTGCTTCAGCCCTCGCGCCGCGCGAGCGCGAGGAAGGCGCCCAGGCCCACGAGCGTGCAGCCCGAGACCTGGGCCATGCGGCGCGCGCGCCGCTGGCGCGCCGCGCCCGGCCGCAGCAGCCGCGCCGCGGCGAACACGGCCGCCACGTCCATCAGCGTGTTGAGCGCCACGCAGACGCTGCCCAGCAGCACGAGCTGCGGCACCAGCGGCGCGCCCGGCAGCACGCACTGCGGCAAAAAGGCCAGGAAGAACAGCGCGGTCTTGACGTTCAGCGCCTCCACCACGATGCCCTCGGCCAGCGCGCGCCGCGGGCCCTGCGCCGCCACGTGCGCGGCCACGGGCGCCGGCTCCCGGCGCAGCAGCAGGCGCAGGCCCAGGTAGACGAGGTAGGCCGCGCCGAGGTACTTGAGGAGGCTGAAGGCCAGCGCGGACTGCGCGACGAGCACGGACAGGCCCAGCGCGGCCGCCGCCACATGCAGCAGGCCGCCCAGGCCCGTGCCCAGGCAGGAGGCCAGCCCCTCGGCGCGCCCGCCCGCGGCCGTGCGCGCGAGCACGTAGGCCATGCCGGGGCCCGGCGTGATGGCCAGCAGCACCGCCGTGAACAGGAAGGCGAGCAAGCTCATGGGCTTGAGACCTGGGGCCTGGTGTGGAAGGTGGCGTCCTGGCCTTCGGCCTGCCAGCCGGCCAGCGGGTGCGCGATGCCGCCGTCGCCGTGGCTGCGCAGCACCTGGGCGACCTCGATCTGGTAGCCATCCAGCCAGCGCGCCTGCTGCCGCTTGGCCTGGCCGTGCAGCGGCAGCGCCATGAGCTGCTGCAAAGCCTCCAGCGTGTCCCAGTAGTAGACGTTGGAGATGAGGCCCGTGGCCGTGTTCTCCCAGCTCTGCTCGCCGCGGTAGCCCGGGATCGCGCGCGCGGCCTCGGCGATGGCGGCGTCCAGCGCGTGGAAATCGTCGTCGTACTGGCGTTTGGCGAAGGTGAAGGTGGCGGTGTACATGGGTTGCGAACGATGGGAAATGCGCTTCAGCCGGCCTCGCGCATGCGCTGGGCCAGCGCGACCTCGCCGCGCGCCTGCAGCTGCTGGGCCGCACCGGCGCGGTCGCGCGCGTCCTTGTTCTGGCCGAGCTTGGACTTGCCGACCAGCGCGGTCAGCGCGATCTGGATGCCCACGATCTGCTGCAGCATGCTGTCGATGAAGCCGGGCGCGGAGTCGCCCATGCGCCAGGGCGTGGCCTCACCCGCTTCGTGCCGCCGGGTCAGCTGGGCCACCAGGCGCCGCACGAAGCGCTCGTCGTCGTGCACGCTCAGCCAGCCGTGCGCGTGCACGACCTCGTAGTTCCAGGTCGGCACCTGGCGGTGGGCCTCGTGCTTGGACGGGTACCAGCTCGGCGAGATGTAGCCCTGTGCGCCGCCGAACACCACCATCACCTGGCTGCCCGCAGCACAGCGCTGCCACAGCGGGTTGGCACGCGCCACATGGGCCAGCAGCTGGCCGTGCGGCCCGGGTTCGGGATCGAACAGGAACGGCAGGTGGTCCGCGTCCAGGCCCGCCTCGCCGTGCGTGACCAGGGTGCCCAGCGGGTGCGCGTGCAGGATGCGGGGCAGCTGTTCGGGCCGGGTTTCGGCAAAGTGCGCGGGGGTGTACATGGCGGGGGCTCGTCTGCGGTGCGAATGCGCTGAATGTCGCGCCAAACCGGCACAATGGGAAGAACCAGTTTTCATCCATCTGCATGGGCCAGTTTGCGATCCCCTCCGGTGCCGGTGCGGGCCGCCGCATCTACGAGTTGCTGCGCGCGCAGATTGCCGACGGCACGCTGGCGACCGGTGCGCGGGCACCCTCCACACGCGCGCTGGCGGCCGAGCTCGCGGTCTCGCGCACGACCGTGACGGCCGCCTACGAGCAGCTGGCGGCCGAGGGCTTTCTCGTCACGTCCGTCGGCCGCGCCGCGCGCGTGGCCGGCCCTGCGGCCACGGACGGACGCCGTGCCGCCGCCCTGCCCTCGCCAGCGCCGCCCCCCGCGCAGACGCCGCAGACGCCGCAGAAGCCGCAGCCGCCCAGGCTCTCGGCCTTCGGCCGCCGCGTCGCGGCCAGCGCCTTGCCGGAGTCCAGCGCGGGAGCCGCACCGCGCATCGATTTCCTGTACGGCGCCGTGGCCGCGCGCGACTTCCCGGCGCTGGCCTGGCGGCGCGCCTACCAGGCCGAGCTGCTGCGCCAGCAACCCAGCCTCAGCTATGCGCCGCCGCAGGGCGACGCGGTGCTGCGCCAGGCCCTGCAGGGCTACCTGCGGCGCGCACGCGGCCTGGCCTGCGACGCCGAGCAGATCCTCGTCGTGCACGGCTCGCAGCAGGGCATCGACCTCTGTGCGCGGCTGCTGCTGGACCCCGGCGACGCCTTCGTCGTCGAGGACCCGGGCTACCAGATGGCGCGGCGCTGCTTCGAGGCCGCCGGCGCGCAGCCGCTGCCGGTGCCGGTCGACGCGCAGGGCCTGGACACGGCGCAGCTGCCCAACGCAGCCGGTGCCCGCAGCGCGCGCCACGCGCAGCACGGGCGCGTGCGCCTGGCCTATGTCACGCCCTCGCACCAGTTCCCGCTCGGCGGCGTGCTGCCGATCGCGCGGCGCATGGCGCTGCTGCAATGGGCGCGGCGCCACAACGCCTGGATCGTCGAGGACGACTACGACGGCGAGTTCCGTTACGGCCAGCGCCCCATCGACGCGCTGCAGTCCATCGACGCCGACGGCCGCGTGGTCTACATCGGCACCTTCTCCAAGGCCTTGTCGCCGCAGATGCGGCTGGGCTACCTCGTGCTGCCCGCCGCGCTGGTGCCCGTGTTCCGCCAGGCCAAGCGCCTGGCCGACCGCCATGCGCCGCTGCTGGAGCAGCGCGTGCTGGCCACGCTGATCGGCAACGGCGCCTACGAGCGCCATGTGCGCCGCATCCGCCGCGAGAACGAGCGCCGGCGCACGGCCCTGCTCGACGCGGTGGCGCGGCACCTGCCCGCGGACGTGCAGGTCGCGGGCACGGCCGCGGGCCTGCACGTGGTGCTGTGGCTGCCCGCGCTGCGTGCGCACGACGAGCCACGACTGGTCGCCGCGGCGCACGCCGCGGGCCTGGGCATCTACCCGGTCTCGCCGCTGTTCGCGGGCCACGCGCACGGTGGCAGCGCCCCCGCCGCGCGGCCCGCCGGGCTGGTCCTGGGCTATGCGAGCCTCGCGGTCGAACAGATCGCGCAGGGCATGCGCCTGCTCGCACATGTTCTGGCGCATGCTCTCGTGCCCTTGCCTGCGGCGGCTGGTTCGGGCCGGCGCTGAGCACGCGTTCGCGGTCTAAGCTTCTTCGGAAAGCTTCGTTGGTGTCGCAGGCAGCGGCTTTCACAATGGCGTCTCCCTTTCCTGGAGTTCCCATGGCCTCTTCGCAATGTCGCGCCTGCGCTGCGCATCGCCAACAGTCCACGGCCTGCCGCACGTTCTGTTGTCGCCCATGCGCACGCTGATCATCCCGGGCTGGCGCAACTCCGGCCCCGGCCACTGGCAAAGCCAGTGGGAGGCGCAGCTGCCCGACGTGCAGCGCGTGCAGCAGGACGACTGGGTCCAGCCCCGGCGCACGGCCTGGGTCGGCGCGACCACGCAGGCCATCCTGGCCCGGCCCGATCCCGTGCTGCTCGTGGCCCACAGCCTGGGCTGCATCGTGGTCTCGCACCTGCCGCCCGAGGCCATGGCCCGCGTGCACGCCGCGCTGCTGGTGGCACCGGCCGACCCCGAGCGCCGCGCCGTGCTCGTGGACTTCGCGCCCGTGCCGCATGCGCGGCTGCCGTTCCGCAGCACGCTCGTGGCCAGCACCAACGACCCCTACTGCCCCGTGCGGCTGGCCGGTGCCTACGCGCGCGCCTGGGGCAGCCAGCTCGTGCGCGTGCCCGACGCGGGGCACATCAACGTGGAATCGGGCCACGGCGACTGGCCGCAGGGCCTGGCGCTGCTGCGCGCGCTGGCCGGCGCCGAGGTCCCGCTGCACGCCGCGGCCTGAACGCGGCGCGGCGCCGCGCCACGGCGTTTGCCGCGCGGCCATGCTTTGCCGCAGAATGGCCCGAGGAGGCGGCCTATGCAGCAACTCAGGCAGACATTCGTGGACCATGCCGTGGCAGGCGCCAGCGTCGAGCAGGCCATCCGCCTGGCGCTGCATGGTGCGGCTGCCGAGCTGCGCCAGGGCCAGGCACAGGGCGGCCCGCTGCAGGATATCGCGCGCCGGCTGGGCCTGTACCAGCTCCTGGACGAGGGCCTGGCCACGCTCGCGCAGTTCGCGCTCACGCACTGGATGAAGGTGCCGCTCAGCGTCCTGCCCGGGCGCGGCGGCGTGCGCGACGTGCCCTCGCCCGATTGCGTGGAGAGCCACCTGCCCAGCGACCGCACGCCCACGCGCGCCGACTACGAGCGCGCCTGGGACCTGTGCACGGCAGGCCAGCACCCGTGAAGATCACCAGCCTCCTGCACGGCCAGTCCGTGCGCAAGATCGCGCCACCGCCCATGCCACCCGGCCGCCGCCCCTATGTGCAGGTCGTGCCGCTGTTCTTTCGCAGCGACGGGGCGGTGTTCGGCTACTTCCGCGACCACGCCGACGAGATCGATGCGATCACGGGCGAGGCGGTGCACGTGGTCGTGCCCCGCTCGCTGGTCGAGGGCGATGCGAAGGACATCGCCTCTGCGCTGGACGCACAGGACCGCTACCCGGGTCTCAAGGCGACCGACCTGCCCTGCCTGTGGGTGGAGAGCTCGGGCGGCCAGCATTTCGTGCTGCCCGTGCCGGGCGAGCTGGGCGAGGTCAAGCGCCTGGTGCAGCAGCTCGTGCAAGCCGCGCGCCAGGCACAGTCCTTCGGCGACGTGGCCGGCGCCTTCCAGCCCCGCCAGCCGAGCGCTCCGCCCGCCAAACCGGCCAAGCATGTGCTGATGTCGCTGCACGGCATCGAGACGCGCGGCGCCTGGCAGAAGGAGTTGCAGGCCAGCTGCGACCAGGCCGAGGCCGGCCTGCAGCACCGGCCGCTGGACTTCGGGCTGTTCCGCGCGCTGTCGCTGCTGATCCCGTCCATGCGCGCCAGCAAGGTGGAATGGTTCCTGCGCGAGTACACGCGCACCGTCAAGGAAGAGCAGCTGGGCAGCCGGGCGCCGTCCATCATCGCGCACAGCTTCGGCTCGTACATCGTGGGCCGGGCCATGGAGCAGTACCCCGAGATCCGCTTCGAACGCATCATCCTGTGCGGCTCCATCGTGCGCCGGGACTATCCCTGGCGCCAGCGCTTCGAGCGCGGCCAGGTGCAGCGCGTGCTCAACGACCATGGCCGCCGCGACATCTGGGTGCGCGTGGCCGAGACCGTGATCGAGGACGCGGGCAGCTCGGGCTACCGCGGCTTCGACGACAGCGCCGACCCGCGGCTGATCCAGCGCCGGCACGCGCATTGGCGGCATTCGGACTACTTCTACGCGCTCAACTACGACCGCAACTGGATCCCGTTCCTGGCCGGCGTGCACGACCCCGACACCGGCGATGTGCCGGCGCCGCGCTGCACGAACTGGCGCTTCCGGATGTTCCAGGGCGTCGCGGCCCTGGTGCTGGCCGGTGCCGCCTACTGGCTCTGGCGCCGCTACGGTGCGCCGTCCTGAAGCGCCTGGCCAGCGCCTGGGCAGCCAGCGCGCGCGTGGCATGCCACGGCCGATGCGATGGCCCCGGGCCTGGCGCCGCTGCGCGGCTGCCTGCGCGCGGGGCATAGGCACATTCGCGCGCCAGGCCTGCGACGCCATGCGCCATTGGCCGACACGCAGGGTTGGCATCGGTCCTCACGCTGCGCGCCGCCTGGCGTGTACCGTGCACGGGCGGTTGCGATGCGCGATCCGCCCCCTTCCACAACGCAGGAGATTCAATGGCCTACACCCTCACGCAAGCCCGCACCTTGTTGAGCGCGAACGAGCTGGCGCTGTTCGATGCCAGCCGCGCCCAGCCGATCAAGGCGCTGACGCCGGCGCGGCTGCGCGGCAAGGTGACGCGTGCGCGTGCATTGCGCGACAAGTACCGCGACCTGTACCGCCGCCAGACCGTGAGCACGCGCGCCGCGCCCGCGGGCCGGCGCTCTGCGGTCGGCGGCGACAACGAGCGCACCCAGCGCAAGGCCGAGCTGTTTGCCGAGGTGTTGGTTCGCTTCGAGGAACGGCTGCAGCGCCTGCAGGCCGATGCCGCCAAGGCACAGGCCAAGGCCAAACCCGTGCCGCTCAAGGCCGCCGTGACCAAGGCACTCAAGACCAAGGCGGCCAAGGCCCCCGCGCCGCGCCAGCCCGCTCAGAAGGCCACGCGCTCGGCGAAGGCACCCGCCGCCAAGCGACCGACGACCGCCGCGAAGAAGTCCGGTTCGACCGCCGCCGCCGCGCGGCTGGACGTGGCGCCTGCCGCCGAGCGGCGCAACCCGCTGCGCCAGCGCTCGGACAACCTGGCCATCCACGCGCACAGCAAGTCGCAGGCGCGCCGCAGCCAGGGCAAGCGCGACAGCCGGGGCTGAAGAGTCCGGGAAAGCGCAGGCGCCTGCACGGCCCCGTAGCGCTCTACAAAGAGCATCGGCCGGGGCCCGAACCGAAAAGCCCGTCCCGGCGCCCGCGTCAGCGCGGCGCGGGCGACCCCAGCCGTTCCACGGCCTTCAAGGTGTTGACCACATGGGCCTCGGGGTCCGCACCGTGGTGCACGAAGACGATCTTGCCGTCCTTGGCGATCACGTAGGAGATGCGGTCGGCCATGTCGGCGCGCCAGGACGAGCGCGCGTCGTAGTCCTCGATGGTCTTGGGGCTGGCGCCGGCCACGGCGAACTTGTCGCGGCAGGCCTCGACCGAGAAGCGCTTGAGCGTGTCGATGTCGTCGCCCGACACGCCCACCACCGTGGCGCCCAGCGCGGCGAAGCGCGCGCTGGCCTCGGCGAACAGATGGGCCTCCACCGTGCAGCCCTGCGTGAAGGCCTTGGGAAAGAAGTACAGCACGACCGGCCCCTTGGCCAGCGCCTCGCTGAGCTGGAAGCGGAAGGTCTTGCCGCCCAGCGCGGCCTCGGTCGCGAAGCCGGGCGCGGCATCGCCGGGCTTGAGCGCGGCCTGCGCGGCGGCCAGCGGCAGGGCGAGCGCGGCCAGCACGGCGGCGCGGCGGATGAAGGACAGCAGGGTCACGGGCGTCTCCGGAATGCGAAGCCGCCAGTGTGCCAGCGTGGCAATGCCCTGCAACAAGCACCCCGTTTGGCCGGCCGTGGCGTCCGCTCAGTAGATCGCCGGTTCGGCCGTGGGCGCGTCGCCGGCCAGGCTCGCGAAGTCGCAGCCCAGGTGGGCCTGCGTCACCTCGGCCTGGAAGATGCGCCCGTAGCCGCGCGCATAGGCCGGTGCGGGGGGCTGCCACTGCGCGCGCCGTGCGGCCAGTTCGGCGTCCGACACCAGCATGTCCAGGCTGCGCGCACCGATGTCCAGGCGCACGAGGTCGCCCGTGCGCAGCAGCGCCAGCGGCCCGCCCACGGCCGACTCGGGCGAGATGTGCAGCACGCAGGTGCCGTAGTGGGTGCCGCTCATGCGCGCGTCCGACAGCCGCACCATGTCGCGCACGCCCTGGCGCAGCAGCTTGGTCGGGATCGGCAGGTTGCCCCACTCCGGCATGCCGGGCCCGCCGATCGGGCCGGCGTTGCGCAGCACGAGCACGGTGGAGGCGTCGCAGTCCAGCGCCTCGTCCTCCATGGCGGCGAGCATGTCCTCGTTGGAATCGAACACCAGCGCCCGCCCGGTGTGGCGCAACAGCGCGGGCGTGGCGGCGGAAGGCTTGATCACGGCGCCGTCGGGGCACAGGTTGCCGTGCAGCACGGCCAGCGCGATGCCGGCTTCCGGGCAGTCGGCCGTGCCCTGCTTGAGCGGCGCGGCGGGCGACAGGATGGTGCCGTCGTCCTCACCGGTCCAGCCGGCGATGTCCTCGCCCAGCGTGCGCCCGGTCACCGTGCGGGCCAACAGGTCCAGGTGCTCGGCCACGCGGTTCAGCACGGCCGGCAGGCCGCCCGCGTAGTGGAAGTCCTCCATGAGCCGCTCGCCCGAGGGGTACAGGTTGGCGATCACGGGCACGCGGCGCGCGGCGGCGTCGAGTTCGTCCAGGCCCAGTGCGATGCCGGCGCGCCCGGCCATCGCGGGCAGGTGCACCGCCGCGTTGGTCGAGCCGCCCAGCGCCATGTAGGCCGTGATGGCGTTCGTGAACGAGGCCTTGGTGATGAAGCGCGAGGGCTTCCAGTCTTCCCAGACCATGGCCACGATGCGTTCGCCGCAGCGCCAGGCCATGCGGCCATGCTCGGCGTCGACGGCCGGGATGCTCATGGCGCCCGGCAAGGACAGGCCCATGGCCTCGGCGATGGCGGTCATGGTGCTCGCGGTGCCCATGGTGTTGCAAGTGCCGGGTGTGCGCGTCATGCGCGACTCCAGCCGGATCCACTCGGCCTGGCCGATGTGGCCGGCGCTACGCTCGGCCCAGAACTTCTTGGTGTGGGTGCCGGCACCGACCGCAGCCCCGCGGTAGCGGTCGTTGGCCATGGGGCCGGCCGGCAGGAAGATGACCGGCACGTCCATCGACAGCGCGCCCATGATCAGCCCCGGCGTGGTCTTGTCGCAGCCGCCCATGAGCACGGCGCCGTCGATGGGCAGGCTGCGCAGCAGCTCCTCGCACTCCATGGCCAGCAGGTTGCGGTAGAGCATGGTGGTGGGCTTGACCATCACCTCGCCCAGGCTCATGGCGGGCAGCTCCACGGGGTAGCCGCCGGCCTGCAGCACGCCGCGCTTGACGGCTTCGGCCCGCTCGCGCAGATGCGCGTGGCAGGGCGACAGATCGCTCCAGGTGTTGATGATGCCGACCACGGGACGGCCCATGAACTCCTCGCGCGCCAGCCCCTGCTGCTGCATGCGCTGGCGGTGGGCGAAGCCGCGGATGTTGTCGGCCGCGAACCAGCGCTGGCTGCGCAGCTCCTCGAGCTTCTTGGGGGGATGTCCGGTCGTGGGCATGGTGTGGGTGGCTTGCAAAACAGGGGCAGTACAGGGTCAGTGCAGGTCAATAGGTCGCGGGGCCGCCGGCCGCAGGCAGGGCCACGCCGCGCGCGAAGCGTGCCGCCGCATCGTCGGCCGCCTTGCGCAGCAGCACCTGGTCGTGCGCCACGGCCACGAACAGCGCGCCCAGGTCCAGCAGTTCCTGCGCACGGGCCTCGTCGTTCATGAGGATGCCGGGCGCCTTGCCGCAGGCCAGGATGCGCGCGATGGCCTGGTCCACGGCGGCGCGCACGCGCGGGTGGTTGACCTGGCCGGCCACGCCCATGCTGGCCGACAGGTCACCCGGGCCGATGAACACGCCGTCCACGCCGTCCACGCGGGCGATGTCTTCCAGCTGCTCCAGTGCCTCGGCGGTTTCCACCTGCACCAGCACGCACAGTTCATCGGCCGCGCGGGCCACGTACTGCGCGTCGCGCCCGAAGCGCGAAGCGCGCATGGTGCCGCCCATGCCGCGGATGCCCTGCGGCGGGTCAGGGGCGCGGCGCGCCGGCAGAGTTCGCAGGCGTTCGGCTGGGGCGGCAGGCGGATGGGCTCGGCCACGGGCTCAGCGCTTGCGGCAGAGGGTCAGCCCGTCGCCGATGGGCAGCAGCGAGAGGTCGATGCGG
>DATKFT010000106.1:0-2559 GCA_035544335.1 Pseudorhodoferax sp. | reverse complement strand
GCCGGCCCACGCGCACGCTGTCCAGGAGGGCGGCCGAGGTGCCCGTGCTGAGCTCCAGCCGCGTGGCCGGGTGCTGCGCGCAGTAGGCCGCCAGTGGCGCGGGCAGGCGGCTGGCGGCCGTGCTTTCCATGGCGCCCACGCGCAGCACGCCGCCTGCGGCGCCGCCGCCCACCATCTGCCGGGCCTCGTCCTCCAGTGCGAGCAGGCGCTGCGCGTAGCCGATGAAGCGCTCGCCCGCGCTGGACAGGTGCAGGCGCTTGCCCGTGCGCACGAACAGCGCCACGCCCAGGTCGGCCTCCAGGCCTTGCACGCGCGTGCTGACGTTGGACGGCGCGCGGCCCAACCGGGCCGCGGCGTGTGTGACGCTGAGTTCGGCCGCGACGGTGCAGAAGATGCGCAGGGATTCGAGGTCCATCATGTTCTCAAAATGGAAATGATTGAGTTATTTTATTCTTTATTAAAGAATATCGTCCAAGCCATCGATTGCCACCTCCCGCTTTCTTTCCACTCCCCAGGAGATCCCCATGAACCCCGATTCCGCCATCCTGGAGCGCTTCGCCGCGTGCCCGCTGGTCCAGGCGCCCATGGCCGGCGTGTCCACGCCGCAGCTGGCCGCGGCCGTCAGCAACGCGGGCGCGCTCGGTTCCATCGGCATCGGCGCGAGCAGCCTGGCCCAGGCCCGCCAGATGCTGCGCGACACGCGTGCGCTGACCGATCAGCCGTTCAACGTCAACGTGTTCTGCCATGCGCCCGCGCGCCGCGACGCCGCGCGCGAACAGGCCTGGCTGCAGCACCTGGCGCCGCTGTTCGAGGCCTACGGCGCGCCCGTGCCGGCCGCGCTCGACGAGATCTACCGCAGCTTCGTGGACGACGCCGCGGCCTGCGCCATGCTGCTGCAGGAGCGGCCCGCGGTCGTGAGCTTCCATTTCGGCCTGCCCGCCGCCGAGCAGGTGCAGGCGCTGCGCCGCGCCGGCATCTACACGCTGGCCACCGCGACCAGCGTGGACGAGGCGCAGCGCATCGAGCAGGCCGGCGTGGACGCCATCGTGGCCCAGGGCGTGGAGGCCGGCGGCAACCGCGGCGTGTTCGATCCCGCTGCGCAGGATGAGGGCCTCAGCACGGCCGTGCTCGTGCGGCTGCTGGCCCAGGTCACGCGGCTGCCCCTCATCGCGGCCGGCGGCATCATGGACGGGCAGGGCGTGCGCGCCGCGCTGGACCTGGGCGCGGTCGCCGCGCAGCTCGGCACGGCCTTCGTGCTGTGCCCCGAGTCGGCCGCCAACGCAGCCTACCGCGCCAACCTGGCCGGGCCAGGCGCGCACAGCACGCGGCTGACTTCGGCCATCTCGGGCCGGCCCGCGCGCGGCATCGTCAACCGTTTGTTCGCGCACGGCGAGGCCTTGCCCGGCGTGCTGCCGGCCGACTATCCCGTGGCCTACGACGCGGCCAAGCAGCTGCACGCGGCCGCGGCCCGGCAGGGCGTGCACGCGTTCGCCGCCCACTGGGCCGGGCAGGGCGCGCCGCTGGCCCGGGCCCTGCCGGCCGAAGCGCTCGTGCGCGTGCTCATGGACGAGCTGGGGCGCTAGCAGCAGGCCGGGGGATTCCGGGGAGCGCGGCGTGCGGGGGAGGGCATCGCTAAGATGCAGCCTGTCTTTCGCCGCACCGGATCCGCACGCCATGTTCCCCACCGACATCCTTGCCGCCTATGTGCTCGCCGCGTTCGTCGTCGCGCTGGCACCGGGGCCCGACAACATCCTGGCCATCGGCCGCGGCCTGAGCCAGGGGCCGCTCGCGGCCGCGCTGTCGGCCACCGGCGCGGGCCTGGGCATCATGGTCCACACGGTGGCGGCCACGCTGGGCCTGTCTCTGGTGTTGCAGACCTCGCCGACGCTGTTCCTGGCCGTCAAGCTCGTGGGTGCGGCCTACCTGCTGTGGCTGGGCTACAAGGCGCTGCGCGCGCGCGACCTGATCGCGTTCACGCCCACCGCGCGCCAGCCGCTGCGCCAGGTGTTCGCCACCGGCCTGCTGTCCAATGTGCTGAACCCCAAGCCCGGGCTGTTCGTCGTGGCCTTCGTGCCGCAGTTCGTGGCGGCCGAGCGCGGCTCGGTCGCGGTGCAGATGCTGGTCTACGGCGCCACGTTCGCGCTGCTGACCGCCGTGCTGTTCACGGTGCTGGGCTGCTGCGCGTCGCGGCTGTCGGCCTGGATGGCGCGCCGCCCACGCGTGGTGGCCGCCGCCAACATCGGCGCGGGCCTGACCTTCGTCGCGGCCGGGCTGTCCATTCTTGCGCTGGACCGGCGGCGTTGAGGGGGGGGCTGGCGCGGCACGTGGTCGTTGCCGGTCGGGTGCGAGGCTGCGCATCGAAGTCCGAGGCCGGTCGGTCGATCCGGCAAGGCCGAAGGGTCCGCAAGCCGCCCGATGGGGCGGGGCGGCAAGCGACCCCAAGCGCAAGCCCCGCACTTCCTGCAGACGGCGGTCACCACTGTCCTTCAGCGGCCTGGCTTGCGACGGGTTCTGCCGGGTCAGCAGCGGTGGGCGTGGACAGGTCGCCAAACCGGGCCA
>DATKFT010000105.1:0-3405 GCA_035544335.1 Pseudorhodoferax sp. | reverse complement strand
GAAGCCGATGTGGAAGTACTGCTTGTAGACCAGCGCGTCCCCATCCAGGCTCGCGTTGAACTCGGGGAACTTCTTGAGCGCCGCGACCACGGCCTTGATCACGAAGGCCAGCATCGTGACCTTCACGCCGGACTTCTCGTTTTCCTTGTTCGTGGCCACGCGGAAGGCTTCCAGCTCGGTGATGTCGGCGTCGTCGTTGTTCGTGACGTGCGGGATCATCACCCAGTTGCGGTGCAGGTTCGCGCCCGAGATCTTCTGGATGCGCGACAGGTCTCGGCGCTCGACGGGGCCGAACTTGGCGAAGTCCACCTTGGGCCAGGGCAGGAGGTCCAGGCCGGCACCACCACCACCGCCGGCCGGGGCCTTGGCGGCCTGGGCCTTGGTCTGCACCGCGCCGCTCATCACGGCCTTGGTGAAGCCTTGCACGTCGTCCTGCGTGATGCGGCCCTTGGGACCCGTGCCCCGGACCTCGGCCAGCGGCACGCCGAGCTCGCGTGCGGCCTTGCGCACCGAGGGCGAGGCGTGCGGCAATGCGCCGGACGGCGCGAGCACCGGGTTGTGGGCCGCGGCCGACGCGGCCGACGCGGCCGGCGCGGCGGGCGTCGGTGCAGGCACTGCTGCCGGGGCGGCTGAAGCCGCCGGTGCGGGTGGCGGCGCCGGCGCTGCCGCCGGTGCCGGGCTTGGGGCCGGCGCTGCGGTCGGCGCTGCGGCCGGTGCCGGTGCCCCGGCAACCGCATCGGCCACCTCCAGCGTGGCGAGCAGGTCGCCCGCGTTCACGGTGTCGCCCACCTGGACCTGGAGCGCCTTGAGCACGCCGGCGGCCGACGCGGGGATCTCCATCGAGGCCTTGTCCGATTCCACCGTGATCAACGACTGCTCCAGCCGGATGCTGTCGCCGACCCGGGCCATCACCTCGATGACGGCCACGTCCTGGAGGTCCCCGATGTCGGGGACCCTGATTTCCACGAATGCCATGCTTGTTCTTGTGCTGCGGTACGGAAAACGGGGGCTCAGGCGGCCGCGTCCACGGCCTGCTGCGCGGCCTGCGCGATGGCCTGGGCGTCCACACCGAAGAAGCGGCGCAGCGCGGCGCGCGTGTCGCTGCGGCCGAAGCCGTCGGTGCCCAGCGTGGTGTAGCTGCGCCCGGCCGGCACGCTGGCGCGCAGGCTCTCGGGCACGGCGCGCACATAGTCGCTGGCCGCCACGATGGGACCGGCGCCGGCCAGCAACTGCGCCAGATAGGCGCGGCCGTCCTCGGTCTGCGCCTGGCGCGCGAGTTCGCTCCAGCTCGTGATGCTGAGCACCTCGCTGCCCACGCCCTGCGCGGCCAGCCGCTCCGCGGCCTGGACCACCTCGGTCAGGATGGCGCCCGAGCCCAGCAGCGTCACGCGGCGGCCGTCCTGCGGGCCGTAGGCGCCGAAGCGGTAGCCGCCGCGCACCACGCCCTCGGCCGCGCCCTCGGGCAGGCTGGGCTGGGCGTAGTTCTCGTTCATGAGCGTGACGTAGTAGAAGACGTCCTTCTGCTCGGCCAGCATCTCGCGCATGCCCGCGTCCACGATCACGGCCATCTCGCCCGCGAAGGCCGGGTCGTAGGCCTTGCAGTTCGGGATGGTGGCGGCCACGAGGTGGCTGCTGCCGTCCTGGTGCTGCAGGCCCTCGCCGCCCAAGGTGGTGCGGCCCGAGGTGGCGCCCAGCAGGAAGCCGCGTGCGCGCTGGTCGGCTGCGGCCCAGATCGCGTCGCCCACGCGCTGGAAGCCGAACATGGAGTAGTAGATGTAGAACGGCAGCATGGCCAGGCCGTGCACGCTGTAGCTCGTGGCCGCGGCCGTCCAGCTCGCGATCGCGCCGGCCTCGCTGATGCCCTCCTCCAGGATCTGGCCGTCCAGTGCCTCGCGGTAGGACAGCACCGAGCCGATGTCCTCGGGCGCGTAGCGCTGGCCCACGCTGCTGTAGATGCCGACCTGCTTGAACAGGTTGGCCATGCCGAAGGTGCGCGCCTCGTCGGCCACGATGGGCACGATGCGCGGGCCCAGCTGCGGGTCCTTGAGCAGCTGGCCCAACAGGCGCACGAAGGCCATGGTGGTGCTCATCTCCTTGCCGGCCGCAGCCAGCGCGAACTGCGCGTAGCTGGCCAACGCGGGCACGGGCGGCGTGTCGCAGACGGTCTCGCGGCGCGGCAGGAAGCCGCCCAGCGCGGCGCGCTTCTCGTTCAGGTAGACCATCTCCGGGCTGCCTTCGGCCGGTTTCAGGAAGGTCAGCGAGGCGGCCTCCTCGTCCGACAGCGGCAGGTCGAAGCGGTTGCGGAACGCGATGAGGTCGGTCTCGTCCAGCTTCTTCTGCGAGTGCGTGGTCATGCGGCCCTGGCCGGCCGTGCCCATGCCGTAGCCCTTCTTGGTGTGGGCCAGGATCACGGTGGGCTGGCCCCGGTGCGCGGCAGCGGCCGCGTAGGCCGCGTGGATCTTCACGAGGTCGTGGCCGCCCCGGCGCAGCCGGTCGATCTGCTCGTCGGTCATGCCCTGGGCCAGGCGCTGCAGCGCCTCGTCCTGGCCGAAGAAATGCTCGCGGTTGTAGCGCCCGTCCTTGGCCGCGAAGGTCTGCATCTGGCCGTCCACGGTGTGGGCAAATGCGCGCAGCAGCGCACCATCGTGGTCGCGCGCGAACAGGCCGTCCCAGTCGCTGCCCCAGACCAGCTTGATCACGTTCCAGCCCGCGCCCGCGAACAGCTGCTCGAGCTCGTCGATGATGCGGCCGTTGCCGCGCACCGGCCCGTCCAGGCGCTGCAGGTTGCAGTTGACGACCCAGACCAGGTTGTCGAGCTTCTCGCGCGCGGCCAGCGTCAGCGCGCTCATGGACTCGGGCTCGTCCATCTCGCCGTCGCCGAACACGCCCCAGACCTTGCGGCTGCTGCAGTCCAGCAGGTTGCGGTGCGTGAGGTAGCGCATGAAGCGCGCGTGGTAGATCGAGCTGATCGGCCCGATGCCCATGGAGCCGGTCGGGAACTGCCAGAAGTCCGGCATGAGCCAGGGATGCGGGTAGCTCGACAGCCCGCGCGCACCGGCCTCGGGTGCGACGATCTCCTGGCGGTAGTGCAGCAGGTCGTACTCGCTGAGCCGGCCTTCCAGGAAGGCGCGTGCATAGACGCCCGGCGCGCTGTGCGGCTGGAAGAACACGAGGTCGCCGCCATGGGCCGCGCTGCGCGCATGGAAGAAATGGTTGAAGCCGGTCTCGAACAGGTCGGCCGCGCTCGCATAGCTCGCGATGTGGCCGCCGAGCTCGCCGTAGGCCTGGTTGGCCTTGGCCACCATCGCGAGCGCGTTCCAGCGCATCAGCGAGGCCAGCTTCTCCTCGACGGCGAGGTCGCCCGGGAACGGCGGCTGGTCCTCGGCCGCGATGGTATTGACGTAT
>DATKFT010000104.1:0-4443 GCA_035544335.1 Pseudorhodoferax sp. | reverse complement strand
GTTGCGGTGGGTTGCTGGGGCGTCGGAGCGACGTGATCCGATGGGCTGAATTGTTCGGCCCGGGGCCCTGCGAACCGTGGAGCAACGGTGGCGCTTCGCGGCGTGGCGCGACACAGTCGCGTCACATTCCAGGCCGCGTGCGGAAGCCGGCGCGGCTTGGCTTAGCATCGGTGGCGCATGCCTCCTCCCGCCGACCCGTCCACCTCCTTTCTCGCGCGCATCCGCGAACTCATGGACCAGCTGCCGCCGACCGAGCGGCGCCTGGGGGCCTTCATCCTCGACTTTCCGGGCGAGCTGGCCAGCTACAGCGCCTCCGAGCTGGCCGCGCTCGTGCGCGTGTCCAACGCCACCGTCACGCGCTTCGTGCAGCGGCTGGGCTATGCGAGCTACGAGGAGGCGCGCCGCCACGCGCGCGCGCAGCGCTCGGCCGGCTCGCCGCTGTATGTGGCGCCGCGCCCGGCAGGGGCCGCGGGCGGCCTGCTCGCCGCCCATGTCCAGGCCGCGCAGGACAACATCGCCGCGACCTTTCAGGACATCGGCGAGGCGCAACTGCGCGAGGTCGCCCAGGCCCTGGTCAAGGCCCGCTCGGTCTGGTTCCTGGGCTTTCGCAACAACCGCAGCTTTGCCGCCTACCTGCGCTGGCAGCTGGCCCAGGTGCTGCCGCGCACCCAGGTGCTGCCCGGCCCGGGCGAGACGCTGGCCGAGTACGCCGTGGACCTCGGCGCGGGCGATGTGCTCGTGGTGTTCGCGCTGCGGCGCAGCCCGGCCGTGGCCACCGCGTTCGCGCAGCGTGCGGCCGAGGCCGGCGCCCAGGTGGTGTTCGTGACCGACCCCGCGTCCGTCGGCTGCGCGCGGGCGCGCTGGGTGCTGCGCTGCCACGCCGCCACGCCGGGCGCGCTGGACAGCCATGTGGCGCTCATGCTGCTGTGCGAGCTGCTGGCCACGCACACGCTGGAGGCTGCCGGCGCCGCGGGCCGCCAGCGGCTGGCCGGCGTGGAGGCGGCGCACGAGGCGCTGGCCCAGCTGCGCCCGGCCGCGCGCGACGGCAGCGCCGACGCCTGATCCCGGTGTGAACTGCGGCGGCCGCCTGCGGGCCGGCCGGCGCAGCCCTGGGCGGGTGGCGCGCGGTCTGCGGGTTTGTCCCAGCATCATGAAAAAACATTTGCCAGATCATTGCTGGTCTGAAAAATGCTTTTCACGTTCTGGTGCCCCCCCGCGGTGCACCACGACAGGGCGGCCAGGCCTGGCCGCTGTCCATCGACCGCAAGCAATCGGAGGTTTTCGCCATGGCAGGAGAAGCAATCATCTCGGCGTCGGCGCCCAGGACGGCGCAGATGCACCAGCTCGAGGCGGCGCTGGAGCGCATCGGCGTCACGCGCTCGCACAAGAGCATCATCTTCCTGGTCGTCTGCGGTGTGCTGTTCGATGTGTTCGAGCAGAACGCGGTGGGCCTGGTCGGTCCGCTGCTGCGCCAGCACTGGGGCCTGGACGCCACCGACATCGGTTTTCTGAACACCATCACCTTCATCGCCGCGGCGATGGGGCGGCTGGGCTCGGGCTACTGCGCCGACCGCTTCGGGCGGCGCTTCATGCTCAACGTGAACCTGGCGCTGTTCACCTTCGGCGCCATCATCTGCGCGCTGGCGCCCAACTACGCGGTGCTGGCCATCGGCCGCTTCATCGTGGGCCTGGGCCTGGGCGGCGAAATCACCACGGCCGTGACCATGCTGGCCGAGTTCTGCTCGTCCAAGTTCCGTGGCACGGCGGTGGGGCTCATCAACGTGGGCGGCGGCGGCCTCGGCAACATGCTGGCGCCGGCCTTCGCGCTCGGCGTGTTCGCGCTGTTCCCGGGCGAGAACGCCTGGCGCTGGCTGTTCGGCTGCCTCGTGCTGCCGGCCATCTTCATCGTGTTCTACCGCCGCTTCGTGCCCGAGACGCCGCGCTACCTGCTCTCGCAGGGCAAGGTGGACGAGGCCAACCGCGTGCTGTCCATGCTGGCCTCGGGAAAGCTGGCCAACAGCGAATTCCCGCTGCACGCCTACATCACGGCCGGCGCCACGGCCGCCGGCGCCGCACCCCGCAAGACACGCTTGGCCGACATCTTCAGCGGCGGCTATGCGCGGCGCACCATCGCGGTGGGCGTGGCCTCGTGGATGACCTTCGGCGCGCAGCTGTCGGTGCTCACGCTGATGCCCACCATCCTGGTCGCGCAGGGCTACTCCATCACCAAGAGCTTCGCGTTCACGATCGTGATGCAGAGCGGCAGCCTGCTGGGCGCGATCGCGGCCTCGGTGCTGGGCTACCGGTTCCCGCGCAAGCGCGTGCTGACCATCGGCGCCATCGCGGCCTGCCTGGCAGGCCTGGCTTTCGGCAACCTGACCACGAGCGTGGCCATGGTGCTGGTCTGCGGCGCGGTGTTCCAGTTCTGCGTGCTGACATTGAACACCTCGATCTGGATCTACGCGCCCGAGCTGTACCCGACCCGCATGCGCGGCCTGGGCACCTCGTTCCTGCTGGCGCTGGGCACGGTGGGCGGCGCGCTGTCGCAGGTGCTGGCCGGCCGCATGTTCGACCTCTACGGCGTGGCCGGCATGTTCGGCATGATCGCGGCCATGTACGGCATCTTCGCCGTCGCCGTGCAGTTCGCGCCCGAGACCTTCGGCAAGTCCATCGAGGACGAGGCCGAGCCCGGCACGCCCGCCGCGCCCCTGCAGGCGACGCAGGCCACACCGGCCGCGCGTTGAGGATGCGGCCCATGCGTCCCACGGTGCTGCTCGTCAACCCCAACACCTCGGCCGCCACCACGGCCATGATGCAGGCGCTGGCCCGTGCGGCGCTGCCCGACGCCTTCGCGCTGCGCAGCGCCACGGCGGCGCGCGGTGCGGCCATGATCACGAGCGATGCCGAACTGGCCACCGCGGTCGGCGAGGTGCTGGCCATCGCCGAGCGCGAAGCCGGTGCCGTGGACGCCATCGTGGTGGCGGCCTTCGGCGACCCGGCGCTCGCGGCACTGCGCGCACGCGTGGCGGTGCCCGTGGTGGGCATCGGCGAGTCCTCGATGCGCGAGGCGGCGGAGCAGGGCCGGCGCTTCGGCGTGGCCACCACCACGCCGGGCCTGGCGGTGTCGATCGCCCAGGCCGTGGCGCGGCTGGGGCTGGCGCCGCAGTTCACGGGCACGCGCATTCCCGAGGACGATCCGCTGCGGCTGGCCGCGGCGCCCGATCAGCAGGACCGGCTGCTCGGCGAGGCCGTGCAGGCCTGTATCGCGCAGGACGGCGCGCAGGCCGTGGTGATCGGTGGCGGCCCGCTGGCCGCGAGCGCCGAGCGCCTGGCCGGCCGCTTCGGCGTGCCCGTGATCTCGCCCGTGGCGGCGGCGATGCGGCGCGTGGCCGCGATGCTCAGCGCGTCTCGTGCTGGGCCTGGCAGCGCGTGCAGTCCACGCTGATCTCCATGCCGTGGGCATGCAGGCCCAGGCCCGACAAGGCCGCTTCGACGGCGCTGCCCAGGGCCGGGTTGTTCCATTCGGTGGCGTCGCCGCAGCGCCCGCAGACCAGGAACACGGGGTCGTTGTGCGGATGCGGGCCGTGCTTGCAGACCACGAAGCTGCTCGTGGCCGCGACCTTGTGCACCAGGCCTTGCTCCACCAGGAAATCGAGCGCGCGGTAGACCGTCATGGGCGCCACGCCGGTGTTGCGTTCGCGCATGTCGGCCAGCAGTTCATAGGCCTTGGCCGCGCCCCCGCGCGCGAGCAGCAGCTCCAGCACGAGCGCGCGCTGCTCGGTCAGCTGCGCACCCTGGGCCGCGCAGCGCGCATGGGCCTCGGCCAGCGCCTGCGCGTGCTGCCGGGGCTCGGTGGGCCGGCTGGTCTGCACGGGGGCGCGGGAGGCGGTCTTGCGGGGCATGGTGGCCCGGATTCTAGGCCGCCCCCCTGGCGCGCCAGGCCGTGGCCAGCCCCGACCCGCACAGCGCCAGGGCCACGCAGGCGCCGCTGGGCCAGTCCAGGGCCCAGGAGGCGGCCAGGCCCAGCGCGCAGGCCAGGCCGGCCAGGGCCAGGGCCCGGGACAGCCGCCAGCCGCGCGCGCGCCACAGCGCCGGCGCGATCAGCAGCGCGAACACCAGGTACAGGCCCAGCGCCGGCACGGCCGCGCTGAGCGTCAGCGCAAACACGGGGTAGAACCAGGCATCGCGCCCCAGCCGGCGGCCGGCCAGCGCGACCAGCGCCGCCGCCAGGGCCAGCAGCAGCGTGGCGGACCACGGCGCCCACAGCACGTCGGCGGCCAGCAGGGCGGTCAGCTGCTCGCGGCCGTGCGGCGCCCAGGTGGCGCCGACCACGGCTGCGCTGGCGCCGGCCACGTAGACCAGGCCGATCAAGGCCTCGCGCTGGCCGGGCGCGCGGCGCGCCACGGCCCAGACCAGGGCCGCGCCGGCCAGGGCGGCCGCGGC
>DATKFT010000103.1:0-5702 GCA_035544335.1 Pseudorhodoferax sp. | reverse complement strand
CCGCGCGCGTGGCCACGGCGCGCGCCGGCAATGTGATGGGCGGCGGCGACTGGGCGCCCGAGCGCCTGGTGCCCGACTGCCTGCAGGCCTTCGCCGCCGGCCGTGCCGTGGAATTGCGCTACCCGGGGGCCGTGCGGCCCTGGCAGCATGTGCTGGAGCCGCTGTCGGGCTACCTGCGGCTGGCCGAGCGCCTGCTCGGCGAGGGCGGCGCGGCACTGCCGGCAGCCTGGAATTTCGGTCCCGAGGCCGGTGGCGATGCCAGCGTGCAGCAGGTCGCCGAGGCGCTGGCGCGGCGCTGGGGCGAGGGTGCTGCCGTTCAGGTCATCGGCGCAGCCGGCCAGCCGCACGAGGCCGGCCTGTTGCGCCTGGACGTGACCCAGGCCCGCGCATTGCTGGGCTGGCGCCCGCGTTGGAACCTCGATCAGGCGCTGGCCGCCACGGTGGACTGGCAACGCGGTTGGCTGCGCGGCGAAGACATGGCCACGGTCTGCGCGGCGCAGATCGCACAGTATGTGGAAGGCTCGGTATGAAGCCCGTCGCGACTGCACGATTTCGCTTCGAGCCCACGCCACTGGCGGGCGTCTGGCTGGTCCAGCGCCAGCCCATCGCGGACGCGCGGGGCTTCTTCGCACGCCTGTACTGTGCCGAGGAGTTCGCGGCGATCGGCCTCGCAAGCCCGCCCGTGCAGCTCAACCACTCGTACTCGCGCCATGCCGGCACGGTGCGCGGCCTGCATTTCCAGCACCCGCCGCACCACGAGACCAAGATCGTTTCCTGCCCGGCAGGGCGCATCTTCGACGTGGCCGTGGACCTGCGCCGCGGCTCGCCGACCTTTCTGCAATGGTTCGGCGCCGAGCTGTCGGCCGAAAACCAGCGCAGCCTGGTCGTGCCGCCCGGCTTCGCGCACGGCTTCCAGACCTTGGAGGACGACAGCCAGACCTTGTACGCGGTGACCGCCCCCTACAGCGGCGCCGCCGAGGACGGCGTGAACCCTTTCGACGCCGCCGTGGGGGTGGCCTGGCCGCTGGCCGCCAGCGAGGTCTCGCCGCGCGATGCGCAGCGCGCATCCATCGACCGTGCCAGCTACACCGGCATTGCCTGGCCGAAGGAGTCCACGCCATGACGGTCACCGTGCTCGGCGCAGGCGGCTTCATCGGCGCGCAGCTCGTGCGCCACCTGCGTGCGGCTGGCGTGGACTGCCAGGCTCCGCCGCGCCACGATACTGGTTGGCTGCGGCGTCCGCTTGGCCACGTGGTCTACGCGATCGGTCTCACGGCCGACTTCCGCGCGCGGCCGCTCGACACCGTGGAGGCCCATGTCTGCCTGCTACGCCGCTTGCTGGCCGAGGGCGATTTCGAGTCGCTGACCTATCTGTCGAGCACACGCGTCTACAGTGGCGCGTCTGCCACCCATGAGGCAGCCCGGCTCGTGGTGGACCCGAATGCCCCGGGCGATCTGTACAACCTGTCCAAGCTCATGGGCGAGTCGCTGTGCCTGCATGGCGGCCGCGCGTGCACGCGTGTGGCGCGGTTGTCCAACATCGTGGGCCTGAGGCCAGACCCGGACATCTTCATCGACCAGCTGCTCGCCGAGGGCTGTCGTAGCGGCCGTGTGCAGCTGCGCACCGCGCTGGCCTCGTACAAGGACTACCTCTGGATCGACGACGCCGTGGCGCTGCTGGCACGCATGGCTGTCTCCGACCAGACCGGCATCTTCAACGTCGCCAGCGGGGAGGCCGTGTCCAACGCACGCATCGCCGAGGCGATCGAACGCGGCATGGGCTTTGCCGTCACGGCCGCCCCGGACGCACCGGCCTGGGACTTCATGCCCATCGCCATGGCGCGCACGCGCCAGGCCTTCCCGTTCACGCCGCTGGCGTTCGACGCCTACTTTCCCGACTACCTGCGCCAGTACCGCCGCAGCAAAGGACTCTGACATGACCAAGCCCTACCTCGAAACCACCCCTTCGGCCCATGCGGACTACCGTCAGGAGAAGCAGCAGCGCATCGCTGGCTTCGCCGACGACGCCGAGTTCCGTGCGCTGTCCGAGCGTTGGCGCGCCATGGCGCTGGAACGCAAGTACATGAATAACTTCTCGTGGTTGGGCCGGCCCATGATCCAGCTGCCCATGGACGCCATGGCCATGCAGGAGCTGATCTGGGCCGTGAAGCCGGACCTCGTGATCGAGACGGGGGTGGCGCATGGCGGCTCGGTTGTGCTGTCGGCCTCCATGCTGGAGCTGCTGGGCCAGGGCGAAGTGTTGGGCGTGGACATCGAGATCCGCGCGCACAACCGCGAGGCCATCGCCTCGCACCCGCTGGCGCACCGCATCCGGCTGATCGAAGGCTCGAGCGTCGCGCCCGAGGTCGTGGCCCAGGTGCGCGCGGCCGCGGCCGGCAAGCAGCGCGTGCTGGTGTTCCTGGACTCCAACCACACGCACGACCATGTGCTGGCCGAGCTCAAGGCCTACGCCGACCTCGTGAGTGTGGGCAGCTACTGCGTGGTGTTCGACACCTTCGTGGAGGACATGCCCGACGACTACGTCTGGACGGACCGGCCCTGGGGCAAGGGCAACAACCCCAAGACGGCGGTCTGGGAGTTCCTGCGCAGCCACGCCGGGTTCCAGATCGACAAGTCGATCGAGGACAAGCTGCTGGTGACATCGGCACCGGATGGCTTCCTGCGCCGCGTGGCCTGAGGAGCGCAGGATGAACTTCCTCTCCAGCGTCTTCTTCGGTGTCAAGCCCGAGGGCTTTGTGAAGGGCGTCCAGTCCACCATCGACAGCATCAACACCCAGAACGGCATCTTCACGGGCGACAACCTGATCACCTTCGGCCGCAACCTGGGCTTCTTCGAGGACGAGAAGTTCGTGCAGGCCTGGCGCGGCATGGTCGAGACGCCCGTGGAGGAGGCCATCGTCTGGCGGCTGCACGTGCTGGCCTGGGCCGCCAAGAGCGTGATCGCGCGCGGCATCCCGGGCGACTTCGTGGAATGCGCCTGCTACAAGGGCGGCACCGCAAAGCTGATCGCCGACTACACCGACTTCAAGGACCAGGCCGAGCGCACCTACTACCTGTACGACCTGTTCGACCATGACCCCAGCATGCCGCACCATTCCATGCCGGAGCACAGCCAGCAGCTCTACCAGCGTGTGCAGCAGCGCTTCGCCGACATGCCCAATGTGCGCGTGACCCAGGGTGCCGTGCCGCAGGTGCTGCAGGAGGTGGCGCCGCAACAGGTCGCCTTCATGCACATCGACCTCAACAACGCGCCGGCCGAGATCGGCGCGTTGGAGGTCTTGTTCGACCGTGTATCCCGTGGCGGCATCCTGGTGCTGGACGACTACGGCTGGCTTGGCTACCGGGCACAGAAGCTGGCCGAGGACCCGTGGCTGGCCGCGCGCGGCTACCACGTGCTGGAACTGCCGACCGGCCAGGGCCTGGTGTTCAAGTGATCCAGATCGATCCCACGGCCAGGGTCTCGCCGCTGGCCGACATCGAGGATTCGGTGCGCGGCACGCGCATCGTGATCGGCGCGCACTCCGTGGTCGACAGCTTCGTGAAGTTCAAGCCGGCGGGTGGCAGCGGCGACGTGCTTGTCGGCGAATGGTGCGTGATCAATTCCGGCTGCGTGCTGTACACGGGCAACGGCATCACCATCGGCAACCAGGTCGCGATCGCGGCCAACTGCACCTTTGCGCCGGTCAACCACGAGTACCAGGACCGCAGCCGGCCGATCCGCGAGCAGGGTTTCCGGCCCAGCAAGGGCGGCATCGTGATCGAGGACGACGTGTGGATCGGCGCCAACTGCGTGCTGCTGGATGGCTGCATCCTGCGGCGCGGCTGCGTGATCGGTGCCGGTTCGGTTGTGCGCGGCGAGGTCGCAGCCTACAGCATCAACGCTGGCCAACCCTTGCGCGTGGTCGGGCAGCGGAAGTGAGCTGAATACAAAAGAGGCGACCAGCGGCCGCCTCGATTGCATTCAGACGGCGTTCTTCTTACTGCTGCAGCAGTTGCAGCACTTGCTGCGGCAACTGGTTGGCCTGGGCCACCATGGCCGTGCCGGCCTGCTGCAGGATCTGCGTGCGCGACAGGTTGGCGGTCTCCTTGGCGAAGTCGGCGTCCACGATGCGGCCGCGCGCGGCGGCGAGGTTTTCGATCTGGATTTCCACGTTCGCCACCGAGTTCTCGAAGCGGCTTTGCAGCGCGCCGAGGTCGGCGCGTGCCGCATTGACCTGGTCGAGCGCGCTGTCGATCTTCTTGAGTGCGACCCAGGCGTCACGCTGGGTGGCGATGCTCAGCGTGTCGATGCCGATGGCGTCGGTGGAGGTGTCGGTGGCGTCGATTTCCGAGGCGATGGTGCCGAGGTGGCCGGAGTTGGCGAGCGTGAAACCGGTCAAGGTCATCGAAATGGCATCGCCCGAGCTGCTCAGATGCGAGGACACGATGTCGATCGTGTAAGTGCCTGCCGCGTCCTGGCTCAGGAAGGCCGTCACGCCCGTGTCGGCCGACTTGCGGTTGATGGCCTCGACCATCTGGCCCATGCGCTCGGTGCCCGAACTGGCTTCCTTGACCGGGCCCAGGTACCAGGTATTGGTACCGTCCTGGATGTTCAGGGCCGAGCTGTCGGTGATGGCCGTCAGATCGTTCACGTCGCTGGACTGGATGCCGGTTTCCGAGTTGTACGCGTACGCCACCTTGGCCAGGCCCGCCGCCGTGGTGTTGACCAGCGCGCCGACCGTGATGTTGTCGCCCGAATTGGCGCCGACCTGGAACACGGCGCCCGAGAAGCTGCCGTCCAGGATCTTGGTGCCGTTGAAGCTGGTCTGCTTGGCCACGCGGTCGACTTCGTCGCGCAGCTGGGCCACTTCGGCCTGCAGTGCGGCGCGGTCGGCCTTGCTGTTCGTCGCGTTGGAGGCCTGCACAGCCAGTTCGCGCATGCGCTGCAGCATGTCGCCGACCTTGCCCAGCGCGCCTTCGGCCGTTTGACCCAGCGAGATGCCGTCGTTGGCGTTGCGCGCCGCGACGGTTTGTCCGCGCACCTGGGTGTTCATGCGCTCGGCGATCGCCAGCCCGGCCGCATCGTCCTTGGCGCTGTTCACACGCAGGCCCGAGGACAGGCGCTGCATGGACGTCGCCAGCGAGTTCTGGGACGTGCCCAGGTTGCGCTGGGCGTTCAGCGAAATGGTGTTGGTGTTGATCGTTGAGGCCATGAAGGTGACTCCTGCTTGTCCGAGGTGGTGGGTCCGGGTCGGGGCCGGTGGCGGCGGCCCGCCGGCGCCCACGTTCCTGGGCGTGCTGGGAATTCTGGAGGTCCAGCTGCAGGGCATACGCCTGAAAAGCGTCCGAAAGTTGCGCTATTTCCGAACCGCAATTGCAACAGGGGCTCAAGTTTTCGCTGTGGGGTCCGAAAACCTGGGCAATGGATCCGAAAGGATCCGTTGACCGGCACAGTGGCAGGGAAAAATTCTTTGAAATCAAAGACTTTCTCGCCGCCACCGGTCAGGGCGGCCAGCGCGGGGCTGGCGTTGTGATCGGCGTTTTGCCGCTTTTTTGGAGTCTTTCATGGCCTCGACCATCAACACCAACACCATTTCGCTGAATTCCCAGCGCAACCTGGGCACGTCCCAGAACTCGCTGGCGACCTCGATGCAGCGCCTGTCCTCGGGCCTGCGTGTGAACAGCGCCAAGGACGATGCGGC
>DATKFT010000102.1:0-17277 GCA_035544335.1 Pseudorhodoferax sp. | reverse complement strand
TGCTGTGCCATGAAGCTCATGCTGGCGTCCAGCATGGCCACATCGATGTACTGGCCCTGGCCCGTGTGCGTGCGCTGGAACAGCGCGGCCGACACGGCGAACGCCGCTGTCATGCCCGTGATGACATCGGCCGCGGCAAAGCCCGTGCGCACCGGCCCGGTGGCCGGGTCACCGGTCATGGACATCATGCCGGAGACGGCCTGGATCATGCCGTCGAACGAGCCCGTCGCGCTGTCCGGCCCTTCCTGACCGAAACCCGTGACCGCGCAGTAGATGAGCTGGGGCTGGATGGCCGACAGCGCGCGGTAGCCGATGCCCAGCTTGTCCATCACGCCAGGCCGGAAGTTCTCGATCACGACATCGGCCTCGGCCACGAGCCGGTGGACGATCTCCACGGCCTGCGGCTTCTTGAGGTCCAGCGTGATGCTTTTCTTGTTGCCGTTGAGTGCGGCCCAGCCCGGCGAGTAGCCGCGCTTGCCCCACTCCGGGGTCAGCGAACCGAAGCGCAGCTCCTCGCCGCCACGCTGCTCGACCTTGATGACCTCGGCCCCCTGCAGGCCGAGCTGGTAGCTGCCAAACGGACCCGACACCACATGGGTGAAGTCGAGCACGCGCACGCCATGGAATGCTTTGGACATGGGTGGCCTTTGCCTCAAACGCCCGTGAACCGGGGCTGGCGCTTCTCGCGGAACGCGGCGAAGCCCTCCTCGCGGTCGCGGCTCTCGCGCGTGATGTTCACCTGGCGCAGCGTGTCGGCCATGATCTCGGCCGGCCCGCGCGGCACGATCTGGCCCACGAAGCGCTTGAGCGTGCGCAGCACGAGCGGCGCGTAGCCGGCCAGCCGTTCGGCATAGGCCATCGCGGCCTGCACCTGCTGGCCGACCGGCACCACGTCGTTGACCATGCCCACGTCGTAGGCGCGTTGCGCGCCCATGGGCCGGCCCAGCAGCATGATGTCCATGGCCGCCTTGTGCGGAATGCGCCCCGCCAGGCCCGCGATGATGCCGCCCGTCAGGCCCAGCTTGCCTTCGGGGTAGGAAAACTGGGTGTTGTCTGCGGCCACGAGCAGGTCGCAGTGCGTGGCCAGCGCGAGCGCGCCGCCGACGACCCAGCCAGCGGTCGCGGCGACGATGGGCTTTTCGGTCCGGATGCCGATGCCCGGGATGCAGCGCCACAGCTCGGGAATGCTCGCGACGTCCACGCCGGACGAAAACGCCTCGTCGCCCTGGCCCGTGATGACGGCGACGCGCTGGTCGCTGGCATCGAACTCGGCGAAGACCGCCTGGATCTCGAGCGCCGTCTCCTTGCAGATGGCGTTGCGGCGCGCAGGCCGGTTGATCGTGACCAGCGTGATCTGGCCGTGCGTTTCGACAATGAGATGGGACATGGATGAAGAAGGCGGCCTCGCCGCGGGTTCGTGTGGATGGAACGCCGCACGGGCCAGCGGCCCGTGCGCAGTCGCCTCAGGCCATCATGGACAGGCCGCCGCTGATCTCCAGCACCTCGCCGGTGATGTAGCTGGCCAGCGACGAGGCCAGGAACATCACCGGCCGCGACACGTCGGCCGGCTCGCCGACCCGGCGCAGCGGAATGCTCTTGACGCGCTCGGCATAGCGCTCGCGCACGTTGATGTCGCCATAGAACGGCGTGTCGATGAGGCCCGGGGCCACCGCGTTCACGCGGATGCCGCGTGCGCAGAAGTCCTTGGCCAGCGCGCGCGTCAACGTGCTGACCGCGCCCTTGGCCGTGGCGTAGGCGCTGCCCGTGACGACACCTCCGTTGCGCGCGGCCGTGGAGCTGATGTTCACGATGCTGGCGCCGCCGGCGGTCTGCAGCAGGGGCAGGCAGGCCTGTGTCATGAGGAAGACCGAGGTCAGGTTCACGCGCAGGATGTCGTCCCAGACCTCCTGCGGCAGCTGGCCGAAGTCCATCTTCTGGCCCGAGGCGCCCGCGTTGTTGACCAGCACGTCCAGGCGCCCGTAGCGGTCCTGGATGGCGGCGACCATCTTGGCGATCTGCGCGGACTGCGTGACGTCGCCCTCGACGAGCAGATGGTCCACGCCGGCCGCGCTGAGTTCGGCCAGCAGACGCTGCGTGGCCTCGGCAAGGCCGTAGTTGTGGACCACGAGCTTGGCACCGGCCGCGCCGAAATCGCGCGCCATCTGCGCGCCGATGCCGCCGCTGGCACCGGTGACGAACACGACCTTGTCGTTGAAATGGAGCATGGCTACTTCTTCCTTGGGTTGCTGTGGATGGAGGGAGGGGGAGTTCGGGGTTCTGCGCGCCGCCGCAGCGCCGCGCACGGGCTCAGTCGACGGTGATCTTTCCGTCACGGATCACACGCGTCCATTTCTCGCGCTCGGACTTCACGAAGCGCTTGAGTTCCTCGGGCGGCATGCTGCGTGTCTGGCTGCCCAGCTCGACGAGCTTGTCCTGGAACGCCGGATCGCCCGTGATGCTGTTGACCGTCGTGTTGAGCTTGTGGCCGATCTCGGCCGGCGTGCCCTTGGGCACGATCAGCAGGTTCCAGGTCTCGGCCTCGTAGCCGGGCTGGCCGCTTTCGCCGACCGTGCGCACCGCGGGCAGCGTCTTCAGGCGGTCGCGGCTCGTCAGCGCGATGCCGTGCAGCTTGTCGGTCTTGAGCATGGAGAACACGCTGACGGTGCCCACGACCGCGAAGTCCAGCCGGCCGGACATCAGGTCGGGCAGCAGTTCGGCATCGCCCTTGTAGGGGATCTGCGTGATCGCGATGCCGGCCATGCTGGACAGGTAGGCCCCGGCCAAGTGACCCGGCGTGCCATTGCCGGCCGTGCCATAGCTGAGCTGGCCCGGCTTGTCCTTGGCCGCCCGGACGAGGTCCTCGATGCTGCGGATCGGCGAGCCGGGCCGCGTGATGAAGGCCATGCTCGACGAGCCCAGGAAGGCCACGGGCGTGAGGTCGTTCTCGGGGTCGTAGCCGAGCTTCTTGCCCAGGATGGGCTGGATCACCGTGGAGCCCAGGCCACTCATGCCGATCAGGTAGCCGTCGGGCCTGGCCGCCGTCACGTAGGCCACGCCGATCGAGCCGGCGGCGCCGAGCTTGTTCTCCACGACGAAGGGCTGCTTGAGCTGCTCGCCCATGGTCTTGGCGATCAGCCGGCCATTGATGTCGGTGGCGCCGCCGGCCGCAAAGCCGATCACGAACTGGACCGGGCGCTCGGGGTAGCCGGCCGCCTGCGCGGCCCCCCAGCCCAGCAGAGCGGCGCAGACCAGCGTGGTCCATGCCCTGGCGCGCACGCGCCAGGCGCTGTGCAGATGTTGCATCGATGTCTCCATGTGTCGTTCAAGAAAGGAATGGGGGCCGCACCGCGGTGGGCATGCAGACGGGCGCGCTCAGGCCGTTCCCGCACCCTTGCGCTTGCCCAGCTGCAGCAGCACGTCGTTGCGCGGCGTGCCGCCCAGGGCCTCGGAGATCTCCACGGCCGCCGCCAGCACCATTTCGGCGATGCCCGACAGGCTGCGCTTGCGAAAGCGCTCACCCGGGCCCGACACACCGATGGCCGCGATGGCCGCTCCGCGCGCTCCCATGATCGGCGCCGCCACGCCCCAGACCGCTTCGCGCCACTCGCCGCGGTTGACCGCGTAGCCCTGCATGCGCACCTTGCGCATCTCCTTGAGGAACAGCGCGGGGTCGACGATGGTGTGCACGGTGTGCGGCTTGAGTGCGCCCGCGATGGCCTGCAGCATCTCGTCGCTGCCGCAGGCCAGCAGCGCCTTGCCCGTGGCCACGCAGTACGCCGGCACGCGGCCGCCGATCTGCGTGTAGGCCCGCACCGGGTTCAGGCTCTCGACCTTGTGCACGTAGACCACCTCGCCACGGTCCAGCACCGACAGGTGCACGCTTTCGCCGGTGGTTTCCTGCAATGCGTTCATCTGCGTCTCGGCATGGCGCCGCAGGTCCAGCCGGGACAGCACGGCCGAGCCCAGCTCCCAGAGCCGGATCGAGGCCGTGTACCGGCCGCTCTCCTCGTGCCGCAGCACGTAGCGCGTCTCGACCAGGGCCTGCATCAGCCGGTGCACGTTGCTCTTGACCATGCCGAGCTCGGCGCCGATCTGGGTCAGGCTGAGCGGCTCCTTGCTGTGCGAGAGCAGCTCCAGCACGGCCAGTCCCTTGAGCAACGTGTTGTTCATGGTGCAGTGTTCCTGTGAGGACGTGGGGCGCGGACGGCCGGATCAGCCGCCGTGGATCCAGACCGCCTTGGTCTGCAGGTACTCGTTCAGGTGCTCGGTGCCGCCTTCGCGGCCATAGCCGCTCAGGCCATAGCCGCCGAACGGCACGGCCGGATCCATCACGTTGTAGCAATTGACCCAGACCGAGCCCGCGTGCAGGCTGCGCGTGAGCCGCTGCACCTTGTTGATGTCGCGCGTCCAGATGCCGCTGCCCAGGCCGAAGGGTGTGGCGTTGGCGCGCGCCTCCACCTCGTCGATGGTGTCGAACGGTATCGCGCAGACCACGGGCCCGAAGATCTCCTCGCTGGCGATGCGCATGCCGTCCTCGACGTTGTCGAACACGGTGGGCCGGATGAAGTAGCCCTTGGCCAGTTCGCCCTCGGTGATGCGGTGCCCGCCCGAGATCGGCGTGGCGCCCTCGCTGGTGCCGATGTCGATGTAGCGCATCACGCGCTCGAGCTGCGCGGACGACACGACCGGCCCGATCTGCACCTCGGGGTCCTGGCCGTTGCCGACCTTGAGCGCGTCGCCGAAGGCCGCGACGCGCGCCACGAATTCCTTGTAGATGCGGCGTTCCACGAACAGCCGCGTGCCCGCGCAACACACCTGCCCCGTGTTGCCGAACACGCCCATCGCGGCACCGGCCACGGCCGCGTCGAGGTCGGCGTCGGCGAACACGATGTCGGGCGACTTGCCGCCCAGCTCCAGCGACACGCGCTTGAGGTTGCCGGCCGAGGCCCGCACGATGCTCTGACCCACGGCGTGCGAACCCGTGAACGCGATCTTGTCCACACCCGGATGCGCGGCCAGCGCAGCCCCCGCGCTCTCGCCGAAACCCGTGACCACGTTGACGACACCGGGTGGCACGCCGGCTTTCTCCATGAGCTCGGCCAGCATCAGTGAGGACAGCGGCGCCTGCTCGGCCGGCTTGAGCACCATGGTGCAGCCCGTGGCCAGCACAGGCCCGATCTTCCACAGGGCCGAGGTCATGGGCGCATTCCACGGAATGATGGCGCCGACGACGCCGATGGGCTCGCGCAAGGTGTAGGTGGACATGTGGGCGCCCACCGAGTTCGCGATCGTCTCGCCATGAATGGCCGTGGCCTGGCCCGCATAGAACCGCAGCCGGCCCAGCGCGCGCTTGCGGCTGTTGGCGCGCAGGCGCGACAAGGGTGCGCCCATGTCCAGCGAGTCGAGCAGGCACAGCTCGTCGAAGTGCTCGTCGACGAGCCGGCTCAGGTTCAGCAGGATCTCCTGGCGCTCGTAGGGCGTCTTCTTCTTCCACGGGCCGTTCAGCGCACGGCGCGCTGCGGCGACGGCCAGGTCGATGTCGGCCGCGTTGCCGCGCGGCACGCTGGCGATCTCCTCGCCCGTGGCGGGGTTGATGGACGCGAAGACCTCGCCCGAGGCCGACGGCACCCATTGCCCGTCGATGTACATCTTGTTGGGCTCCGCGCCGAGGTAGCGGGAGGGCTGTCCGTTCGTCAGTTGCTGGTTGGCGGCGTTCATGGCAATCGCTGGGTTACAGATAAGGGGTGGGAAGGCCGGCGGCGGCGCGGGGACCGCAGCCGGCAGAGTCGGTTGGGCGGCACTCAGTACCCGGCCTCGGCATCGACGACGGCCGCGAGCGGCATGCCGCGCGCAAAGGCGCTCAGGTTGTCCAGCACCTGCGCGTTGCGCAGCTGCAGGTGGTCCTCGCTCTGCCAGGCCAGGTGCGGTGTGATGCGCACGGCCGGGTGCGAGGCCAGCCAGTGGCCGGGGGGCAGCGGCTCGGGGTCGGTGACGTCCAGCGTCACATGGCCGAGCTGCCCGCTGTCCAGCGCCGCGGCGAGTGCGTCGTGTGCGACCAGGCCGCCGCGTGCGACATTGATCAGGTGCAGGCCGCGCCGGCTGCGCGCCAGCGTGCCGGCGTGGACCAGGTGCCGCGTTGCCGGCGTGAGCGGCAGCGCCAGCACCAGGTGGTCGACGCCCGCGATCAGCGCGTCGAAGCTGCCCACGAAGCGCACAGGGCCCGGTTCGGCCGGCGTGGACCTGCGGCGCAGCGCCAGCACCTGCATGCCGCGCTGCTGCGCCAGCGCCGCAACGGCCTGGCCGATGGCGCCCCAGCCCGCCAGGCCCAGCGTCGTGCCCTGCGGCTGTGGCGTGCGGCGCGTGATCGCTTCCATCACATAGCGTGCGATGGCCGCGGCGGCGACGCCGCGCCCGCAGCTCAGCACCGCACCACGGCCGATCCAGTGCGGCAAGGCGTCCACACCGGCGGACACGGTGTGGATCCAGCGCGCTCGCCCGGGCCAGCCCGCCGGGGCCTGCGCGGGCGCTGCCGCCCAGCCGGCGCTCGGCGCGGTCACGACGGCGTCGGCATCGGGCGCGATCTCCCAGGGCGGCGCGCCCGCCGCGGGCGTCAGCACCTGCGGCTGCGACCAGTGCGCGGCCAGCAGCGCCGACAGTGCGGGGTCGAGCTGGTTGACGATGCGCAAGCGCCGCTCGCCAGGGACAGGCGCACGGCTCATGTGCGGTAGTCCGGCTTGCCGTCTTCGATCAGGCCCAGCACGGCCGACCATGCCAGGTCGTAGTGCGGCGGGATCTCCTCGGGGCTGGTCTGCTGCGCGGCGCGCTCGCAGACCTCGTGCGGCGGCACGTTCAGCAGCTCGGCGCCGCCCGCGAGGGCCTGGATCTGCACCTGGCATGCGCGCTCGAGCGAATAGATCAGGCTGAAGGCCTCGGGCGCCGTGCGTCCCCCCACGAGCAGGCCATGGTTGCGCAAGACCATGGCGCGGTGCGGACCGAGGTCCTGCACCAGGCGTTCGCGTTCACCCAGCTCCAGCGCCACGCCTTCGTAGTCGTGGTAGGCCAGCCGGTTGTAGAACTTCATCGCGAACTGGCTGATCGGCAGCAGGCCCTGCTTCTGCGCCGCCACCGCGATGCCCGCGGCCGTGTGCGTGTGCACCACGAAGTGCAGGTCGGGCCGCGCCGCATGGATGGCCGAATGGATCACGAAGCCGGCGCGGTTCACGCGTGCCGCCGCTTCGCTCTCGTCGCTGCCCACGGCGTTGCCGTCGTAGTCCACCTCGACGAAATCGGACGCGCACATGCGGTCGAACAGCACACCGTAGCGGTTGATCAGGAAGCGGTCCTGCGTGCCGGGCAGCCGTGCGCTGATGTGCGTGTAGATCAGGTCCGTCATGCGGAAGTGCGCCACCAGCCGGTACAGCGCGGCCAGCTCGCAGCGCGTGCGCCAGTGCGTGTCGGTGAAGCGGGCCGGCTGGTGCGCGCAGCCCTGCGGGGAAGTCGATTGCATGTGTCCTTGTCTCCTGATGGCGGCCCGGCTGCAGCGCACTGCATGCCCGGAACCATGGGCAGCGAAGTTAGTGGATTCCGCAAGTGGGTACAACTGTTCCGCCATTGAGAACATATGTGCGAGAGCCCGCGAACCGGTGCCGTTCCACGATGGAGAACCTTTGTGCCCAGTGGCGGAATGCCGCTATCTTTCGGCCCGCCTGCAAGCAGCCCTGGGCCGACGCGCGACAACGGCCTGCGACCCGCACAAACCCGAGGAAGACAAACCGTGAGACATCCCCTGCACCGACGCCGCTTCTGCGCACTGGCCCTGGCCGCGCCCGCACTGGCCAGCCCGTGGGCCCGAGCGGCCGCCTGGCCCACGCAACCGATTCGCATCGTCGTGCCCTTCCCCTCCGGCGGCAGCAGCGACACGGTGCTGCGCATCGTGATGGACAAGCTCTCGCCGGCCCTGGGCGTGCCCATCATCCTGGACAACAAGCCCGGTGCGAGCACGCAACTGGGCACCGACATCGTGGCGCGCGCCACACCCGACGGACAGACGCTGCTGCAAGGTTCGAGCACCGCCTTCACGATCCTGCCGCACCTGCGCAACAAGCTGCCGTTCGACCCGCAGAAGGATTTCGCGCCGATCGGCGGCATCGCCGAATACATCGGCGTGGCCGCCGTGCGCAAGGACCTGCAGGTCAAGACGCTGGCCGAATTCGTCGCACTGGCCAGGCAGAACCCAGGCAAGTTCAGCTACGGCTCGCCGGGCGTGGGCACCATCGGCCACATCCAGGGCGAGATCCTGCAGCGCGCCACCGGCATCCAGCTGCTGCATGTGCCGTTCAAGGGCTCTGCGGACGCCGTGACCGCGCTGGTCGGCGGGCAGATCGACTTCCTGATCGACGGCGCCATCACGCCCTTCGTCAAGAACAGCCGCGTGCAAGGCCTGTTCACGTTCAGCGACAAGCGCCGCGCCGAAGTGCCCGAGCTGCCGCCGCTGGCCGAGCTCGGCTTTGCGGTGGAGCGGCCCACGGGCCCCACCTGGGCGCTGTTCGCGCCGGCCAAGACACCACCGGCCGTTCTCGCACAGTTGTCGCAGGCGCTCGAGAAGGTCATGGCCGACGCGCAGGTGCGCGAGAAGCTCAACGCATCCGGCGTCACGCCGTACTGGCTGCCACCCGCCGAACTGGCCAAGGCCTTCGAGGCCGACCGCCGGTTCTTCGGAAAGCTCCTGCCCGCAATCGGCGTCAAGCCCGAGGACTGATCTCCCATGCCGCCGGCGCGGCGCGCCGGCATTCCACCGCATTCACCACCGACGAAGGAAACCTGCCATGTTCATGAACTGGACCGACCTGCTGGGCACGCTCAAGCGCTCGTACACGCGCCTGGGTGCCAGCAACCCCAAGATGCTGGAGGCCTACCGCGGACTCAATGCCGCGCAGGGTTCCAATGGCGCGCTGGACGCCAAGACGCGCGAGCTGATCGCGATGGCCGTCGCCGTGACCACGCGCTGCGACGGCTGCATCTCCTCGCACGCGGCGGCCGCGGCCAAGGCCGGTGCGACCGAAGCCGAACTCAGCGATGCGCTCGGCACGGCCATCGCACTCAACGCGGGGGCCGCCTACGTCTACTCGCTGCGCGCCATGGAAGCGTTCCAGGAGCTCAAGACCAGCCCCTGACGCCGCAGCGCGCCGCGTGCCGGAGCGGCCGGTGCTATCGTTCGCCCGTCCATGCCCGAACCGGGGCCCGCCGCGCCCCGCAGCCCGCGATGCAAACCAGTACCTGGCTCTTGTTCCTGGCCGCCGCCATCGGCCTGTCCGCCTCGCCGGGGCCGAACGGCCTGCTGGCGCTCACGCACGGCGCGCTGCACGGCAGCCGCAAGACCCTCAACACCATCCTGGGCGGCGCGGTCGGCTTCGTGGCCATCATCGGCCTGTCGATGTTCGGCATCGGCGCCCTGCTGCAGTCCTCGCTGCTGTGGCTGGCCGTGCTCAAGTGGGTCGGCGGCGCCTACCTGGTCTACCTGGGCATCCAGGTCTGGCGCGCGCCGGCGATCGACCTGGAGCCCACGGCGCTGGCCGCGCCGGCTTCGGCGCTGCGCATGTTCCGCCAGGGCGCGCTGTCGGCGCTGACCAATCCCAAGGCCGTGCTGTTCTTCGCGGCCTTTCTGCCGCAATTCATCGATCCGGCGCGCAGCCTGCTGCTGCAGTTCTGCACCATGGCTGGCACCTTCGCCGTCGTGGAGGTGCTGACCGAGTTCCTGCTCGCGTCCATGGCGCACCGGCTGCGGCCCTGGCTGCGCCGCGTGGGCCGGCGCTTCAACCAGGTCTGCGGCGGCGCCTTCGTCACCATCGGCGTGGTGCTGCCGCTGCGCGGCTGAGCCAGCCCACCTGTCTCACTGCGTGCGGATCGCCTCGGCGATGACCTTGATGCCGACCTCCATGGACGAGGTGCCCGTGAAGTTGACGGAGGCCAGGAAGGTCACGAGTTCGCCGACCAGGATGGGCTCGCGGAACATGAGCTGGTCGACCGACAGCGTGACCACGTAGCAGCCCGAGTAGCACGCCGCGCAGGCGTAGGCCACCTGGTCCAGCAGCTTCAGAAGTGCCGCAGGCCATGCAAGGCAGCGCGCTGAAGGGCGCGGTGTTCAGGCACTTGCAAGGCGTGACGGCGCAGTCGGAGGCCGATGGCGTCTGGCGGCCGGGGGGCCGCAGAACGTGCCGGTCGAAGGCTTGCCGGGGGAAGCGGCACGGGGCCTGGACATCGCGGCCGATCGACAGCGACCTGGTCTGGCGCAGCTGGAACTTGCCGGCCTTATTGGTTCTCGCCGTCGTAGGCTTGCACGACCGCAGGAATAGCGCCAATGACCACCGCACCGGCAGCAGGCAAGCCGAGAAGAACCGCACTCAGTACTTCTTGCCTGGATGCACCATGTGACTTGGCGGAAAGCACATGGAATGGAATGCCAGAGGTATTCCCGGTGGCGGCCAGAACCGCAATGTAGGCCAATTCTTCGGTCTTCTTGTCCAGCGCGCTGGCGGCGTCCAGTGACGTGGCGAGGTGCATCCAGGCCTCCGCGTGCGCCGGAGCTTCCTGCATGAACAAGGTGAATGCTTTTGACACGGTCATCGGTGTTTCCTTGGGGGACTCAGGTCGAAATGCAGCGGGTGCCGTCGTCCCCCGCTGCGCAAGGCTTTGGCATCACAGCGTGCGCCACAGCCACACCGTGCCATAGGCATGGACCAGCCCGATCAGGCCGCAGATGCCCGACGACACCCACCAGAAGGTGTTGGAATTCTCCGGAAAACGCGGCTTGATGAGCGGAAAAGCAAGCGCCCGACCCAGGTAGACCATGCTGATGGCCAGCAAAGCAAATTTGGTGAGCGGCAGCGGCCCCACGACGCCGGCGCCGGAGAGCGCAAAGACGGCCCACACCAGGAGGACACCGGCGAGTGTGAGCGTGACCAGGGTCGGCCTCAGCCGGCCTGCCTCCACGGCGCGCGCCATGCGTTCGCCTGCACCCATGAACCGATAGGCCGGTGCACCGATGACGATGCAGGCCAGATGCGCCAAGGCGGCCGCTGCGCTGAGAAACGCGCCAGCCAGCAAAGCCAGTGCGCCGGGTTGGAGTGCCTGCATGGGTGAGGATGAACGTGGGCGGGCAACGGGAAGCATCGCCGGTGAGGGGTGGGTGCTACCTTGGAGCCAGCACTTTTTTGAAGTAAACGACACGCTCGGTCTCGACAAAGCCCAGCGATGCGTGAAGTTGATGGCTCTCCAGATTGTCGGTGGAGGCATCCGATGCGAACTCGGTACAGCCTCGATCACGCGCCCACATCTCGACCGCACCAACCAATGCGCGAGCCGTGCCGCAGCGCCTTTCCTCCGGCGCGACAAAGATGCCCTCGAGAAATGCGACCGGCGACGAGGTGGTGCCGTTGACGTAGTCCGATCGGACCGCGGCTTCAACCAAGCCGACTGGTTTGCTGGTCTTGTTGTACGCGATGAACTGCGCGAACCGATGTGGCTCGGCCAACAAGGCAGCCATTTCTGCGAGGTGCTCTTCGGCGCTGCTGTCCGGCCAGAGCTCCAGGCGAAGATCCAGCCAACCGGGGCATTCGATCGAACGACATGCTGCGATCACGGCGCCCCACCTTGAAGCTGTCCGGCAGACCGGGGTGTTCCCAGGTAGACGACTTTGAACCGCTCACAGGCGATGAGCATGCTCTCGGCGAACTGGCGCCCGGCCCGCGCGCATTCGCGGGTGAAGTAGTCACGATGTGTACTGCGCCAGAAGGACAGGGAACCATCCCCTTCGCCTTCCGTGGCGGCGAACTCGGCACTGACCTCGCTGAAAGGCACGACCTCGACCGCTTCGGTTTCGATGATGCACAGCGGCTCACCCGACCATGTCGTGACGATGCTGAGGTCGCCCCGCATCGGCAGTCGCTTCCCCTCGGCTTCGCAGGACCAGACCGATCCCGCTGTGGCGCGCTTGATGCCCCGCAGCACGAGTTCGGCCAGTTCATTCGCAAGATCCTCGCTGTCGCCGAAGACGCACGCCTCGTAGAAGCGTGCGGCATCCACGCCGCCCTTGGATTTGGCGAAGTGGTTCCAGAAATCATGCAAATGCGCTGGTATGGATGGCGTCATGGTCGTGCGGCCTATGCCGAAGTTGTGGCGGTGCAGCCGTCCCCTGCGGATGAGCTGCTGGCAATCTCTGCTTTGGTGGTCGACAACTCAAAGGCTCTTGTTCCGGAGCCGTTCAGGCTCGCTCCAACGCCAGCGCGGGCAGCGCCGTCTCACTGCGTGCGGATCGCCTCGGCGCGCTGCGCGAGTTCGTGGCGCAGCTGCTTGCGCTCCAGCGCCTGTGCATGGCGGCGCCGCTCGTCGGGCGAGAACGGCCGCAGCGGCGGCACGGCCACGGGCTTGCGGTCCGCGTCCACCGCCACCATCGTGAAGAAGCAGCTGTTCACATGCCGCGTGGCCTGGGTACGGATGTCCTCGGCGATGACCTTGATGCCGACCTCCATGGACGAGGTGCCCGTGAAGTTGACGGAGGCCAGGAAGGTCACGAGCTCGCCGACCAGGATGGGCTCGCGGAACATGACCTGGTCGACCGACAGCGTGACCACGTAGCAGCCCGAGTAGCGCGCCGCGCAGGCGTAGGCCACCTGGTCCAGCAGCTTCAGGATGGTGCCGCCGTGCACGTTGCCCGAGAAATTGGCCGTGTCGGGCGTCATGAGCACGGTCATCGTGAGCTGGTGGGCGGGCATGTCCAAGGCGGTTCTCCAATCGGTGGGACGCAGATTGTCACGCGAGACGCCGCCACGCGGGCGTGCCGTGGCCCACCATGCGTCGGCCTGCGACTACAGGGGCTCGCGCCGCTGGCCGGGCGCCGGACCGCTGCCCGGGCGGCGATGCTGGCGGCACATCTTTTCGCAGGAGCACTTCATGTCCGATCCACGCCCCGCCAAGCCCCAGCCCGCCGCGCCCGAGGAGCCTGAACTGCGCCAGGAAGAATCCATTCCCAGCGACGGCAAGGACCGCCAGGGCGAAAAAATGATGGAAGAGCTGGGGCGCAACAAGCCCGGCCGCCCGCTGGCCCCGGACCGCAAGGGCGCGCTGGACCGCTGAAGGCCAGGCAGCGCAGGCGCACGCGCCGCGTTCAGGCCATTTCAGCCTGCAGCCCCTGCTGGCCTGGCTGGAAGCTCTCGGCACTCGCCAGCGGCCAGTACAGGCGGAACACGTTGTGCAGCTGGTCCAGCGGGCCCAGCAGCGCGCCCGGCGCCACGCGCGTGATCAGGTTGGACAGCAGCCGGACCTCGGTGTCGGAGATGCGCCGCACGATGTGGTGGGCCGTGATCTGCTGCGGATGGTCCAGCCCCGCGGCCTGCACGAGTTCCTGCAGCGCATGCAAGGTGCTGCGGTGGAAGTTGTGCACGCGTTCGGCCTTGGCCGGCACCACGAGCGCCTGCTGGCGCAGCGGATCCTGCGTGGTCACGCCCGTGGGACAGTGCCCCGTGTGGCAGGCCTGGGCCTGGATGCAGCCCAGCGCCATCATGAAGCCGCGCCCGGCGTTGCACCAGTCCGCGCCCAGCGCCATCATGCGCGCGAGGTCGAAGGCCGTGATCACCTTGCCCGCACAGCCGATCTTGATGCGGTGCCGCAGGTTCACGCCGACCAGCGTGTTGTGGACCATGAGCAGGCCCTCCTGCAGCGGCGCGCCCACATGGTCGCTGAACTCCACGGGCGCCGCGCCCGTGCCACCCTCGGCGCCGTCGACCACGATGAAGTCCGGCGTGATGCCGGTCTGCAGCATGGCCTTGACGATGGCGAACCATTCCCAGGGATGGCCCAGGCAGAGCTTGAAGCCGACCGGCTTGCCGCCCGACAGCCGGCGCAGCTCGGCGATGAAGCGCACCATCTCCAGCGGCGTGCGGAAGGCGCTGTGCGAGGACGGCGAGATGCAGTCGATGCCGAGCGGCACGCCGCGCGCGGCCGCGATCTCGGCCGTGACCTTGGGGCCGGGCAGCACGCCGCCGTGGCCGGGCTTGGCGCCCTGGCTCAGCTTGATCTCGACCATCTTGACCTGCGGGTCGGTCGCGTTGGCCGCGAAGCGCTCGGGGCTGAAGGTGCCGTCGTCGTTGCGGCAGCCGAAGTAGCCCGAGCCGATCTCCCAGATCAGGTCGCCACCGTGCACGCGGTGGTGCTGCGAGATCGAGCCCTCGCCCGTGTCGTGCGCGAAACCGCCCAGCCGCGCGCCCTGGTTCAGCGCCAGGATGGCGTTGGCCGACAGCGCGCCGAAGCTCATGGCCGAGATGTTGAACACGCTGGCGCTGTAGGGCTGCGTGCAGGGATGGGTCTCGGGCGGGCCACCGGCCTCGCCGATGCTCACGCGAAAGTCGTGGCCCGCCAGGCGTGTGGGCTGCAGCGAGTGGTTGATCCACTCGTAGCCCATCTGGCCCACGTCCAGGTGGGTGCCGAACGGCCGGTTGTCCGGGTCGCCCTTGGCACGCTGGTAGACCAGCGAGCGCTGCGCGCGCGAGAACGGCGCGGCCTCGGCGTCGCTCTCGATGAAGTACTGGCGGATCTCGGGCCGGATGAACTCCAGCAGGAAGCGCATGTGGCCGATCACCGGGTAGTTGCGCAAGATGGCATGGCGCGTCTGGCGCAGGTCGTGCACGCCCGTGGCGCTGAGCACGGCGAACACCACGAGCGCCAGCCAGGCCACCCAGGCGGCGGGGTGCAGCAGCACGGCGACCACGCTGGCCGACAGGCCGGCCAGGCACAGCGCGAAGCTGCTGTAGCGCATGGGCATCAGGGACGGGGCGTTGGTGCGCATGGTGTTCTTCTTCGAATCGGTGGGGCTGGCCGGCACGTGGCCAGCCAGCGGTCAGCGTTGGGCGCCGACCATGATAGACCCCGCAACCGGAGGCGATATGACGCCGCGCCATACCGTAGCATGGCCCGATGCGTCTCCTGTCGAAAAGCCTCGCCGCCCTGTTGCTGTTGTCCGCCGTCGTGCTGCCCCTGGGCCTGCTCGGCGTGCTGGGCCTGGCCTGGTACTGCTCCGACGCGCAGCCCAGCGTGGCGCGCGCCGCAGCGCCCACGCCGGCCGACGCCGCGCGCGCACTGCGCCTGGCCGAGCGCAACGATCCGCGCAAGGCCAGGGAAGGCGCGCTGCGCACGATCTCGCTCACGCAGGACGAGCTCAACATGGTGCTGGCGCACCTGGCCGCGCGCGGCGCACGGGGCCAGGCGCAGATGGCGCTGCAGCCCGGGCAGGCCCAGCTGCAGCTGAGCCTGCCGCTGCCCACCAACCCGTGCGGCCACTGGCTCAACGTGCAGGCCACGCTGGTGCAGACCGAGGGGCTGCCGCGCGTGCAGGCCGTGCGCCTGGGCCGGCTGGCGCTGCCCCAGCCCGTCGCCGACTGGCTGCTCGCGCGCGGCATCGCCTGGCTGCAGCAGCGGCCCGAGGTGGGCCCGGCGGCCGACGCGATCCAGAGCGTGCGCATCACGCCGCAGGCCTTCAGCGTGGTCTATGCCTGGCGCGAGGGCCAGCCCCATCCCCTGCAGGGCGCGCTGCTGCCGGACGAGGACGTGCAGCGGCTGCTGGCCTACCAGCAGGCGCTGGTGGCGCTGCCCGTGCAGCCGCAGGGCGCGGCGCTGCACGAGCTGCTGCAGCCGCTGTTCGCGCTGGCGGCCCGGCGCGCCGGGCCCAACGCCGCGCCGCAGCTGCGGGCGCAGGAGCAGCGCGCCGCGCTCGTCGTGCTGGCCTTCCATGTGAACGGCAAGGGCCTGGCCGCCATCGTGCCGGCCGCGGCGCAGGCCCCGGCGCCGCCGCGCCAGCGCGTGCAGCTGGCCGGGCGCACCGACCTGGCCCAGCACTTCAGTGTGTCGGCCGCACTGGCCGCCGTGGCCGACACGCCGCTGGCCGACGTGGTGGGCCTGTACAAGGAGTTGGAGGACGCGCGCAGCGGCAGCGGCTTCTCGTTCGTCGACCTGGCGGCCGACCGCGCCGGCACGCGCCTGGGCGCGCTGGCCGTGGGACCGGCCGCGGCGCAGGAGCGGCTGCAGCGCCGCGTGGCCGCCGGCCTGACCGAGCAGGACCTGGTGCCGGCGCTGCGCGACCTGCCCGAGTTCCTGCCGCAGCCGGAGTTCCAGCGGCGCTACGGCTCGACCGACAGCGCCGCATTCAAGCGCATGCAGGCCGACATCGAGCGCCGGATCGGGGTGCTGGCGCTGTACCGCTGAGCAGCCGCCCGCGCCCCGGCCCGGCGGGCTTCAGCCCCTGCGGCGGCGCAGCGTGGTGGCGCCCAGCGCGAACAGCGCCAGCCCCGTGAGCGCGTAGCTCGCGGGCTCGGGCACCTGGGCCACATCGGCCACGTTGACCGTGATGTTGCCGAAGTTCCAGACGCCGTCACCGCCCGCCGTCGCGTTGTCGAAGTAGGAGTCGAAGAATTCGACGCGCAGCACACCGTCGCTGCCGACCCGGAAGTCCAGGCCCAGCGCGACGAGGTCGATGCTGCCCGCGTACGAGGCCGTGCCCGCGCGCTCGCCGTCCTCTCCGGGCGCGAACTCCAGGCCCACACTGCGCGTCGAGTCGGTCAGCGCCACGCTGAGTTCGGACAGCCAGCTCGGCGAGAAGGCCGTGAGGTTGACGTCGAAGGACAGTCCCGTGACATGCGCATTGGCGCCGATGTTCAGGTTGAACACGCTGGCGCTGGACGAGCCGGCGGCGCCCAGGCTCTGGATGCCCGTGACATCGAACTGCACGGGTGCGGCCTGCGCGGCCATGGGCAGCGCGGACAGCGCGAACATGGCGGCCGTGGCACCTGCCAGCAGGGCGCGTTGGAAGATCTTCATGAGGGATTCCTTGTAGACGGTGGTGACAGTGGAGACGGTGGAAAGGGCGTCCGCTTCACTGCGGCTTGAACGAGGCGATGCTGGGCGAGCGGTACTTCAGCGTCCACTTGATCACCAGCGGCGCGTTCAGCGTGGTGGCCGGCGACGAGCAGCGGATGCTGGTCTGCAGCGCACCGCTCGGCGTGTTGTAGTTGACGTTGTTGCTGACGTCGGCCCAGGTGCAGTTGGCCAGGCCTTCGACCTCGAAGCCCGTCACGTCGCCGCTGGCATAGCTGAACTGCGTGCCCGACTGGCGCACGCCCGTGGAGAACGAGCCGAACTCCATCTCGATCCGGTTGATGCCCTGGTTGCCCGTGGGACGGTAGGTGTCGGTGCGCGTGATCTGGCCTGGCGCGAACGTGTACTCGGTGCTCG